>CAZXWR010000005.1:0-41731 GCA_964644325.1 uncultured bacterium | reverse complement strand
CGGATAACAGCGCCCGCTGGTTTATTGCGGATCAAGGCTGCATGACGGCTGGGGCAGTGGATGTGGTTCGCAGTGCCACGGCTGACCCGCAGGAGCTGGCCTACATCTTTCAGAACAGCGGCTCTTCGGCCCTGATTGTGGAAGATTTGTCCCTGCTAAAGCAAGTGCTGCCCCTCATTGACGAGATGGCCCTGAAGGTGACCATTTTGCTGTCTGGCGAAGCCCCCCCTGCCGCAGGCGAGGTGCAGGCCCTGAATTTCCAGAACGTCTTAGATTTAGGCGTGGATCAGCCTTTGACCGTCCCCTCCGTCAGCCCCGCTGACCTGGCCACGCTTCTCTATACCTCGGGCACCACCGGCCAGCCTAAGGGGGTGATGCTCAGCCATGCCAATCTGCTGCATCAAATGACCACCTTCCCGTCAGTGCTGCAAATTGAGCCGGGCACCCGCACGATGTCGATTCTGCCCACCTGGCATTCCTTTGGCCGCACCGTGGAATACTACCTGCTCTCCCAGGGCAGTACCCAAACCTATACCAATCTGCGCCAGCTCAAAAAAGACTTGGCTTCCCAGCGTCCCCAGGTGATGGCGAGCGTGCCCCGTCTCTGGGAGTCACTCTATGAAGCGATTCAAAAGCAGTTCCGCGACCAGCCTGCCAGTAAGCAAAAGCTGGTGCAATTTTTCTTTGGCTGGAGTCAGCGCTACGTTGAAGCCCGTCGCTTAGCCCAAGGCTTAGCCATTGATAACCTGACCCCTGCTCCCATGACGCGCCTGGTCGCCCAGATCAAAAGCTGGCTGCTGCTGCCGCTCCATAAGCTGGGCGATCGCCTGGTCTACCAGAAGGTGCGCGATGCGCTGGGGGGGAGTTTTGAGGTATCCGTGAGCGGCGGGGGCTCTCTGGCAATGCACCTGGAGAACTTCTTTGAGATTGTCGGCATTGATCTGCTGGTGGGCTATGGACTCACCGAAACCTCCCCCGTACTGACGGTGAGACGGCGCGATCGCAACTTGCGGCGCTCAGCAGGTCAACCCTTGCCCTTAACCGAACTGCGCATCGTTGAACCCACCACGAAAGCCGTTTTACCCCTGGGGCAGAAGGGATTGGTGCTGGCCCGCGGCCCCCAAATCATGAAGGGTTACTACAACAACCCCGAAGCCACCGCCAAAGCCATCGACCCAGACGGCTGGTTCGACACGGGCGACATCGGCTGGCTCACCTCCCAGTCCGATCTAATTTTGACGGGTCGCGCGAAGGATACCATCGTGCTCTCCAATGGCGAGAACATTGAACCCCAGCCCATTGAAGACGCCTGTGTCCGCAGTCCCTTCATTGATCAGATGATGCTGGTGGGACAAGATCAGCGCTCCCTCGGGGCCTTGATTGTGCCCAACCTGGATGCCCTGCAGCAGTGGGCAGCGGGCCAAAATATTAGCTTGCCAGAACTGGAGAACCTGGCACCTGCTGAGGCTGAGGCTGCCCCACACCTAGACTTGTCGGGTAAGCCGATTCAAGATCTGTATCGCCAAGAACTCACCCGTGAAGTGCAGAATCGTCCAGGGTACCGACCGGATGACCGGATTGGCCCATTCTGCCTGATTCAGGAGCCCTTCTCCATTGAAAATGGCCTCCTGACCCAAACTCTGAAGGTGAAGCGACCTGTTGTGATGGAACGCTACCGCGATATGATCGACGGAATGTTCACTTAGCAGTTCTCACGAGTCTTGGCACCATGGATATTCTTAGCGATCAACTCCTGCTGCGTCGGGCAATTCCGGTGAAGGCAATTGTCACACCGCTCTGGAAAGAAGAGGCCCAAGGGCAGCTTCAAGCGCAGATCAACCAGTTTGACGGCCAGCTGCAACAGCTTGAGCTACAGGTGCAGCAGATGGTCGGTGAGCTGAAGAAGCAGCTGTCAGGTCAGCCTGAAGCGGTGCTGCAAAATCAAGTGCAGGATCTGCAATCCCAGGCGAATGCCAAAAAGAGTGAATTGCTAGAACAAAAGAACCAGGCCCTGCAGCAGCTCAACCAGGTGCAAATGCTGGAAATGGATCAAGAAGTTGAGCAGGGTCAGATTGACAATCTCTTCTATATTAAGAAAGGCGATCACCTCATTCGCAAGATGCAGGTCGAAATTCTGCTCCGCGACGGGGTCGTGGAAGATATTCGCGGCGAACTCTAGCATTTTTGGCAGGATTGGTGCCCTGGCACTGAACCTTCTGCCTTCGGTTTTGTCTGGTTTTTAGTTTCTTGTTGGCCCACATCAGATTGGAACGCACCCATGCTTCGAGAAGTTTTCATGCCCGCCCTCAGTTCAACGATGACGGAAGGAAAAATTGTCTCTTGGGCAAAGTCCCCAGGAGACAAGGTCGATAAGGGCGAAACCGTTGTCATCATTGAGTCTGATAAAGCAGACATGGATGTGGAATCCTTTTACGAGGGCTACCTAGCGGCGATCGCCGTCCCTGCTGGGGAAGCAGCCCCGGTTGGCTCCACGATTGCCTACGTGGCTGAAACCGAAGCAGAAATTGCCTTGGCCGAAGAAAAACTTAAGGCGGGGGTCTCGTCCGCACCTGCTACGCCCGCTGCTACGGCACCGGAACCTGCGATCGCAGTGGCTGCCAGCAGTAATGGGGGTAGTCCAAGCCCCGAGCCCGTTGCCGCCCCCCCCAGTGGTCGGGCGATCGCCTCCCCCCGCGCCCGTAAGCTCGCGAAGCAACTCAAGGTTGACCTAGCGACCCTCAAGGGCAGCGGCCCCCATGGACGGGTGGTCGCTGCCGATGTTGAAGCCGCCGCCGGAAAGACGCCGACGGCACCCGTTTCCACCCCAGCCCCCGCCACCATTAGTACCCTAGTGCCGGTTGCTGCTGCGCCAGCCCCGGCTCCTGCGGTCGTTGCCCCAGGGGAAGTAGTGCCCTTTAATACCCTCCAGCAGGCCGTGGTGCGTAACATGGTGGCCAGCCTGACCGTTCCGGTCTATCGGGTGGGCTACACCATCACCACCGATGCCCTAGACGCGCTGTATAAACAGATCAAGAGCAAAGGGGTCACCATGACGGCCCTCCTAGCTAAGGCTGTAGCCAATACCCTGAAGCAGCATCCGCTGATCAATGCTAGCTACACTGAGCAGGGCGTTCAGTATAGAGGGGCCATTAATGTGTCTGTGGCGGTCGCCATGCCCGGTGGCGGGTTGATTACGCCCGTGCTCCAGCAAGCAGACCAGCTGGATATTTATTCGCTGTCCCGCACCTGGAAAGACTTAGTGGCCCGCTCCCGGAGCAAGCAGCTTCAGCCAGAGGAATATAATAGCGGCACCTTCACCCTTTCTAATCTGGGTATGTTTGGCGTGGATCGTTTTGATGCGATCTTGCCCCCCGGTCAAGGTGCAATTCTAGCCATTGGTGCCTCCCGTCCCCAGGTGGTGGCGACGACTGACGGCATGATGGGAGTGAAATCCCAGATGCAGGTTAACTTGACCTGTGATCACCGTATTATTTATGGGGCCGATGCCGCAGCGTTCCTCCAGGATTTAGCCAAGCTCATTGAAACCAACCCCCAGTCCCTGACGCTTTAAGCTCAAGCTGAACAACCTACAATGGGATTACAGTAGCGCCTCAGGATAAAGCGGCGATGGTTGTAGCGGCTAGACGATTCACCCTGGCAGAATATCTTGCCTATGACAGCAGCACCGATCAACGTCACGAATTGGTCAACGGTGAACTCTTAGAAATGCCATCAGAGAGTGATCTGAATAACCAAATCGCCATTTTTTTGCTATTAACATTGGCCCAGCTAGTCCCAGTCCATTTGCTGCGTCGGGGCACAGAAATCGTGGTAAGCGGTGTACGTGCAACCTCGCGAGTGCCGGATTTGCTGATTCTGACAGAGGACTCTGCTGCTGCCCTAGCTGGAACTGCGCGCAGTATCATTCTGCCGGATATGCCACCGCCTTTATTAGTGGTGGAGGTTGTCTCTCCCGGCCAAGAAAATGTAAACCGGGACTATCGCTATAAGCGTTCTGAGTATGCAGCGCGTGGTATCGCAGAATATTGGATTGTCGATCCAGATCGCGCTCAGGTGTTGGTGTTGACCTTGGTGGATGGGCTATATGAAGAAGCAATCTATCAAGGGGAAGATCGCTTGACTTCGCCAGCGTTGCCAGCGTTGCCAGCGTTGGAACTAACGGCTCAGCAAGCTGTGCGCGGCGGATAGGCTATTTGCAGTGCTGATGCTGCCATCTCTTGAAGGGGGCTTGGATCGGGCAGTTTGAGACTGATTCAAGCTGTTTCCTCCTCGTTTGTGCAGTTCATTGAGCTGCTCATGCCGCTAGAATTTGTGCTCTGCGGTGTCATCATTCTCAGAAAAATATTTCGGCCAAAGGCGATCGCAGAAAAACAGAGTGCCGGACGCCACACAGAGGGGAACGGTGAGTAGGTTTAGCAGTGGAATGCTCACCAGTAACAGGCAAACCAGGCCAAAGCCAGCCGTCGCGGGAAGATTGCGGTAGACCAGGGAGAGCTTTTGCCGAAACGCCAGCCGCCGCCGTTCTAGGGGCGCATCCAAGAAATCCAGACAAACCAGGGTTGCCCCTAACGTCACCCCGCCAACGGTTGCCAGTAACGCCCCCAAACCTGGCAGCAGGTTCAACAGCAAGCAGCCTAGACCCACAACAAGGGTGATGGCTAGCTTACTCAGCTCAAACTGAAGGGCTCGCCCAATATCCTTGAGCAGGCCCACTTCAATGTTGACCAGTCCTTGGGTCTGACGCTTCTCGATTTTTTCCGAGAGCTTGCCGTACCAGGGTGCCCCCAAAAGTGCCCCAAATTGGGCCAACAAAAAGCCCACGAGCACCAATAAGATCAGGCCAAAGCCAATCCGAATCACCCAGCTCAGCCCATCCCCGGCATAGGCCAGGAAAGCCAGCCACTCAGGGAGTCGAGTCACGCCTTGGTCAATCCAGACGGTAAGGGTATTGAGTTCACCGGTCAGCCACCGCCAGGTGGGTCGCAAAATCCCGGCATAGAGGCCCGCACCAATCCCGATATTGAGCACCAGGGGCACCACCAGATAGCTCAACAAGGTCGGCTGCTCTTTGAACAGCAGGAGCGCTCGAAAGGGATAAGTTGCACCAGCGACCAGACTGCGCATCGGTTTCTGTAAGTCCTAAGCGGCTGACTCTAGAGCCCGGAAAAGACTGAGGACAGCCGTGTACCCGTGCAGGAAGGTGGCCTGTCCCACCGGGCCGATTTCTCCCGCGCAGAAAAAGCCGCCAATCGGAGTCTCTGCAAAGCGTTCTTGAAACAGCTGCGTATCAAAATGAGGCTGGCCATAGAACCGTTCCCCACGACCCAGACAGTCAAATAAGAGCGCCCCGGCTGGGGGAGTTGCCAAATCGGCGGTGCGCTGTTGATGACGGCTCAGTAAGGTGGCCAGATCCGTCGCTGATGACTGGGCATCCCGCAGGTGGAACTGCACATGCTGCCCCGGACGAATGCGATCGCCAATGGCTAAAGCGCCAATTTTCGGATCCACGCCAATCAAGTTGCGAATCAGGAAATCTCCGGCTTCTAGGGCAGCACTCGACTTAAACTCATCCCGGACAATTCCGATCAGGAGCGCATTTTGGGCCATGGTGCGATCGGTATCATTCATCTCATCGAGCGCCTGGTGCAAAGCCGCAAGGGCCGTCTGGGCTGACCCATTCGCGACCGTTCCCCATCCCGGTTCGGTGGCTTCCACCTTCAGCAAGACATGCTTTTCAGATTCCACCACCTGCAACAGGGGGCCAACGGGACGACAGCCCTGGGCCACAATGGTCTCCACCGCAATATTGCCGCTCAAGGCCAAGCCAATCGTGCCTTCGGGATACAGGCGATCGCCGCAGAATAGGCCGCTGCCCCCAAAGGTCGAAACGCCACTGGTCAGCCCCCCCACCTTGGTTGAATTTGGGTAGGCATAGTCCAGTCCTTGCAGTAAATCATTGATGCGGGCGGTCATGGCATCGGCAAACAAAATGAAATGGGGCTGTACCGCTGGCGATACCCCGATCAGCTCCACCCAGCGATCGGGGGCACTGTCCAGATCCGGGAGCTGGTCAGCATAGAGATGAAAGGGGTGAATTTGCACCCCCGGCAGCTGAGCGAGGGTGAGGGCGAGGGCCGGTTTATCTTCCACTTCGAGGGCCGCACCCGCAGCAGTCTGGCCAATGACGCCGCCACCCGCACAGCCCACCAAGACCGGCACATCAATGAACTCTTTACAGAGGGGTAGCAACCGAGGATACTCACTCGCAAAAGCATGGGAGATGAAGATCAAGGCCAGATCTGCTGGCCCGTTTAGATTGCGTTTGGCCTGAGCAACCACCTCACTTAACGCTGATTCTAGAGAAGGGCGGGTTGATAATGCACTAGTCCACTGCATTGGGACACCTTAACCGAACATACTTGCTGCACTTATTGTGACATTCCCTTCTTTGAATTGGATATGGATCCGAGTCTAACCCCCACACTCTGCTGCGCTCCGGCCCCCAATCGGTGGCCCAATATCCCTCGGTCATTCCCGAACCGATCCGAAACCCGCTAGAGTTGAAGTATTCAGTACCATAGTGTCAAGATCCCACAGATACTCGCTACAGCATCATGCCTTTAGAAAACCTCCGCACGCTCTACCAGCAAGTGATTCTAGAGCGCTACAAAAAACCGAAGCATCGGGGCGTGACAACGCCCGTTGACCGACACCAGCGCGGGCATAATCCGTCCTGTGGCGATACGATCGATCTTACGATTCAGCTCAGTGAGTCGGGAGAGATGATCCAAGATGTCAAATTTGAAGGCGAAGGCTGTGCGATCGCCATGGCTTCTGCAGATTTAATGGCGGATGCCATGCGGGGGAAGACGCTCCCCCAGGCTCTGGATATGGTGCAGCAGTTTCAAAATATGATGAAGGGTGAAGCTGAGTTTCCCCACGAGCTGCGCAAGCTGAACGTGATGCAGGGCGTCGCTCAGTTTCCGGTGCGGATCAAGTGCGCGACCTTAACCTGGCATACCCTGAAGGCGGCGATCGAGCAGCCCACCGATGCCGCAGTTGATGCGTTTGTGTCCAACGAGGAAACAGCCTGATGCCTACACCCAGCGACTTTTTTGTGTATACCCAGTGGAGCGCCTTGCTCATGGTGGGGTGCGGTGTTTTGGCGGGCCTAGCGTTTGTCTTTAGCTGGGGGTTTCGGTTTCGACTGGTGGGGGCAACGGGCTTTATGGGGGTGTTGACGGCAGGGCTGTTTGCCCTGAGTTTGGTGCCGTTAACCCACACCGTGATTCCCGATGCGGTGCGGTTTTCCGTGGTTTATGATTCAGGCGCTGAGGCTGTGGTCATTGCGGTGCCGCCGACCATCACTGAAACCCAGCTCAAGGCCACCTTGCAACAAGCGGCAGTGGATACGTTCTCGCCAGGACGTATTGGACGAGGTCAACGCGAGATGACAATTCGGGCGCGCACGGTGCTGCATCCGGAGGCGGGCGTGTCGATTCCGTTCTATTTGGGCGAAGCGCGGCCATCGCTTTCGAGCCGGGCCAATGGGGAGACGGAACTCACGATCTTTACGGATCGTCTGGCGCAGCTCCCCCAAGCTTAGCCGCCGCTTGACGCCCGTTTCTGAGGACTGCGGGTCGCCTGGGGCCAACATCAATCATCGGTTTGTTTAGGATTTTTCCATGTCTAGAGGGATTTCTTCCGTGTCTTTGCCAGCTTTAGCGGTGAGTCCGGCGCAAGTGCTACGGGGCGATCGCCTCTTGGAACAATCCGGTGCCGCGATCGCAGCCTATGGCCAACGCCCCTTCCTGGTGGGTGGCAAGCATGCCCTGGGGCTGGTGAAGCCCCGTCTGAAGACCGCCTTTGCCGATCATTCCCTGACCCTGAAAGAGAGCCTATTGGGCAGTGACTGTAGCGAAGTAGCCCTCCAGCGTCTCCAGAACGCGATCGCAGAACATCGCGGTGACGTGGTCATTGGCGTCGGGGGCGGTAAAGCCCTGGATGCGGCCAAGCTCCTGGCCCATCAGTGTGGATTGCCCGTCGTCACTGTACCCACCTCTGCCGCCACCTGTGCCGCTTGGACTGCGCTCTCCAACGTATATTCAGACACAGGTGCCTTTCAGTACGATGTGGCCCTGCCCCACTGCCCCAACTTACTCTTACTGGACTACACCTTAGTCGCTACTGCTCCTAAGCGGACTCTGGTGGCTGGCATTGGCGACGCCTTAGCCAAGTGGTATGAAGCATCCGTGAGTAGCGGCCAGTCGCAGCAGACCCTGGTTATTGCTGCGGTGCAGCAAGCACGGGTCTTGCGGGATATCTTGCTCCAATCAGCGGCAGCAGCCTTGGCCCAACCAGGTTCTGAAACCTGGCGCGCTGTGGTGGATGCAACGGTGCTCATGGCCGGGGTTATCGGTGGTTTGGGCGGGGCTCAATGTCGGACGGTGGCGGCCCATGCGGTGCATAATGGCCTGACCCATCTGCCCCAAACCCGTACCAGTCTCCATGGCGAGAAAGTAGCCTACGGGATCCTGGTACAGCTCCGACTCGAAGAATTACAGCAGCAGAGTCAGCTGGCCGCAACCTCACGGGGTCAACTCATGAAGTTTTATCGCGGGATCGGTCTGCCCCTCACCCTCACTGATTTGGGACTGGGTGATGTGAAACTGTCCGAGTTAACCACTGCGGCTGAAGTCGCCTGTCAGCCTGACTCAGATTTACATCATCTGCCGTTTCAGGTTTCGCCAACCCAGCTGCTCGCGGCTCTGGTTTCAACCACCGCTCCCATCGAAGGCACCGTCGAGACCCATTCCCTGGAGTCATTGCTCCAGGGCGAGGGGCCAGCGGGCGATCGCCCCCATCCCCTTTCCCTGACAAACAAGGATGGGGAGCAGTCATGAGTCTAGATTGGATTGCACCCGCCGATCGCCTGCGGGGACTGCCCCCTTACGTCTTTGCTCGCTTGGATGAACTGAAAGCCAAGGCCCGAGAACAGGGCATTGACCTGATCGACTTAGGAATGGGGAACCCCGATGGCTCAGCCCCCCAGGCCGTCATTGACGCTGCCATTGAGGCCTTCCAGCACCCTGCCAACCACGGCTATCCCCCCTTTGAAGGCACCGCCAGCTTTCGCACCACGATTACCAACTGGTACCAGCGACGCTACCAGGTTGAACTTAATCCCGACGACGAAGCGCTGCCTTTGCTAGGGTCCAAGGAAGGGTTGACCCACCTGGCTCTGGCCTATGTCAACCCAGGTGATGTCGTGCTGGTGCCCAGCCCTGCCTATCCCCCCCACTTCCGGGGGCCAGCGATCGCAGGGGCCGAAATTTACCCCCTGATTCTCAAACCTGAAAACGACTGGCTCATCGACCTAGCGGCTATCCCCGATGATGTTGCCCAGCGGGCGAAGATGCTGTACTTCAACTATCCATCTAACCCGACCGCCGCCGTGGCACCCCGCGAGTTCTTTGTCGAGATGGTGGCCTTTGCCAAGCGGCACAATATACTGCTGGTACATGACCTGTGCTATGCCGAGCTAGCCTTTGATGGCTATCAGCCCGTCAGCCTGCTGGAAATTCCGGGGGGCAAAGAGATTGGCGTTGAATTCCACACCCTCTCCAAAACCTACAACATGGCAGGCTGGCGCGTCGGGTTTGTGGTCGGTAACTCTCATATTATTCAAGGCCTCCGCACCTTAAAAACCAATCTCGACTACGGTATTTTTTCCGTACTGCAAAAGGCAGCCGAAACTGCCCTACAGCTACCGGATAGCCACCTACAGGCTGTGCAAACCCGCTACCGCACCCGGCGCGATTTTTTAATTCAGGGGCTGGCAGAGTTAGGCTGGTCGGTGCCGAAGACCAAAGCCACCATGTACCTCTGGATTCCTTGCCCACTGGGGATGAACTCCACCGACTTTGGCCTGAAGCTAATCCAGGAAACGGGGGTGGTGGTTACACCCGGCAACGCCTTTGGAGCCGGGGGGGAAGGATTTATGCGGGTGAGCCTAATTGCCGACTGCGATCGCCTGGGTGAAGCGCTCCAGCGCATGAAGCAGGCGAACATCACCTTTAACCTGCAGCCCGTTTGAAATGTCTAGATATATTTCAGTTCTAACCCGTGAGCGCATTCTCCGCCGCCGCTATAATCGGTTGGTGTCGCCTCTGGGGTGTACCATTCGTTCATCCGGTTACTAGCAGTCCTCCATGACGGTTCCCCGCACAATTTGCCTGGGCTTTATTGCCGTGATTTTGGTGGGAACCTTGCTTCTCATGCTGCCAATTTCCCTAAGCAGCGGCCAGTGGAACGACCCAATTGTAGCGCTGTTCACCGCCACTTCAGCGGTCTGTGTGACGGGGCATATTGTGGTTGATACCCCAACTTACTTTTCCCCGTTAGGCCATGGCATAATTTTATTTCTGATTCAGGTTGGCGGCCTGGGCTATATGACCGCCACAACTTTGCTGCTGCTGCTGCTAGGGCGCAGGTTTGGCATTCGGGATAAAGTTGCCTTGCAAAAAGCCCTCGATCGGCCGGGTCTTCAGGGGGCAGCTCAGCTTTTACGGTCGATTATTGCGGTAACGCTCATTTTTGAACTAACCGGCACGTTCTTGCTGTTGTGGGTATTTGTGCCCCAGGTGGGCTTCGGACGCGGGCTTTGGTTTGCGATCTTTCACAGTATCAGTGCCTGGAATAACGCTGGGTTTAGCCTGTTCTCAGATAGCTTGATGGGGTTTCAGTCCTCAATTCCCTTGAACCTGGTGATTACAGGGCTCATTATCATTGGGGGCATCGGCTACGAGGTTATTTTTGAGCTGTACCTGTCCTTGCAAGAACGGTTTCTGAAGCAGACCATTCGCACGGTGCGCTCCCTGAATTTTCGGGTGGTCATCAGTACCACGCTGCTGTTGCTGGTGGGGGGAGCACTGGCCTTCTTACTCATTGAATATCGCAATGGTGAGACCTTCAGCCCTTTGAATTGGCGCGAGCAGTTGCTCGCCGCTTGGTTTCAGTCGGTCACTGCCCGCACCGCAGGGTTCAACAGCATTGATATTGGCCAGATGACCACGGCAGGTCTATTCCTGACGATTGCGTTAATGCTGGTTGGCGGCAGTCCCGGTGGCACGGCAGGTGGGTTAAAAACAACGACCATTCGAGTGCTGGCCAGCTGTACCCATGCCATTTTGCAGGGAAAAGAATGCGTTTCGATGTACGAACGGCAGGTGCCTTTCTCCCTGATTTTGAAGGCCACGGGGGTCACGGTTGCTTCGTTTATGACGGTTCTTTTGGGCACCATGTTGATCTCCCTGACGGATCCAGAACTGGACTTTATTCGGATTTTGTTTGAGGTTGTTTCTGCCTTTGCTACCGTGGGACTTTCCACGGGTATTACGGCGGGGTTAACGGCAGGCGGTAAGCTGGTGTTGGTGGCCACCATGTACATTGGGCGGGTGGGAGTTCTACTCTTAATTTCCGCTTTCTTGGGAAATCCTAAGCCTTCAGCGATTCACTATCCTGAGGAATCATTATTGGTGGGATAGTGTGGCAGATCTGACCGCACAGCAATCCCCACCGCACGATGGTGCTCCTCCCGTTTTCTTCTCTGGACTGTGCAGCTAATGATGTTACTGATTGAGCGTTTAGGTGTTCTGGCGTGAATCTTTCTTCCCTGAGTTTGTTTAAGCATCTCCGTCCCCGAGCCAGTCAACAATTTGCGGTCGTTGGCCTGGGTCGATTTGGCCGCGCGGTCTGCGAAACC
This sequence comes from uncultured bacterium, assembly GCA_964644325.1. Taxonomy (GTDB): domain Bacteria; phylum Cyanobacteriota; class Cyanobacteriia; order Thermosynechococcales; family Thermosynechococcaceae; genus CAZXWR01. The sequence continues at coordinate 29,946 of CAZXWR010000005.1, read as the reverse complement.
CTACACCAACTGGGCTACGAGGTTTTAGGAATTGATGTTGATGAGAAGCGGGTTAATGATATCCTGACCTCTGAAATTGCCGCCCATGCCGTTCAACTCGATTCAACGGAGCCCTTTGCCCTGAGAGAGGCGGGGGTGTTTGAGTTTGATACGGTCATCATTGCCATCGGTAACTATCTGCAAGAAAGCATTATCACGACCCTCAACGTCAAGGAGGCGGGGGTGCCCTATGTGGTAGCCAAGGCGTCGTCAGATGTCCATGCCAAGCTTCTGAAGCGGGTCGGTGCCGACCAGGTGGTTCTACCAGAGCATGAAGCGGGCTGTGCCCTCGCGCGATCGCTCACCAAGCCTGCCATCTTGGATCGGTTTGACCTAGATCCGCAGCACAGCATCGTTGAAATCAGCGTGCCGGACTCCTTCCACGGCAAGACAATCTTTGAACTCCGACTGCGCTCCCAGTATGGGTTGAATGTGCTGGCCATTGGCCACGACCAGAAATTTAACGTGAACCCCAGCCCTGACTATCGGCTCCAGAAGAATGACATGCTGGTTGTCATTGGCAATATTGCCGACATTGATCGACTACCTATCTAATCGACGACCTATTTAATCGGCGACCTATTTAAGAGATCTGAGACTTAATATGATTCCCACTGCGGCCCCCGGCTTTCGCTCTGGCTTTGTGGCCCTGATTGGTCGACCCAATGTGGGCAAGTCTACTCTGATGAACCAGTTGGTGGGCCAGAAAATTGCCATTACATCTCCGGTTGCCCAAACTACCCGCAATCGACTGCGCGGTATTCTCACGACCGATGCGTTTCAAATGATCTTCGTGGATACGCCAGGGATCCATAAACCCCACCACCAGCTGGGTAAAATCCTGGTCAAAAATGCGATCGCCTCAATCAATGCCGTTGATCTGGTGCTGTTTCTGGTGGATGCCACTGGGCCACTGGGCCGTGGCGATCAGTTTATTGCGGAGATTTTAAGCCGATCCAAAACACCGATCATGGTAGGTATCAATAAAGTAGACTCTCCTCCGGCGGGAGTCTCCCCAGACGATATTTTTAGCGGGTACCGTCAGATGGCCGAGGCCCATAGCTGGCCCTGTGCACAGTTTTCAGCCTTAACCGGGGAGCATCTCCCCGCGTTGCTGGCACAGATAACGGCACGATTAGCGGAAGGCCCGTACTATTACCCTCCTGATTTGGTGACCGATCAGCCTGAGCGCTTCATCATTGGCGAACTGATTCGGGAGCAAATTCTGGCGCTGACGCGGGAAGAAGTTCCCCATGCGGTCGCGGTTACGATTGATCGGTATGAAGAAGCCCCCGACCTCACCCGCATTCTGGCAACAATCCATGTGGAACGCCCGTCCCAGAAAGGGATTCTCATCGGCAAGGGCGGTACAATGCTGAAGGCGATCGGCAGCGAATCGCGCCAGCAAATTCAGAAATTAATTGTGGGCAAAGTCTATCTAGAGCTGTTTGTGCGGATCCAGGAAAAGTGGCGACGCTCAGGCCAGCAGCTGAGCGAATTCGGCTATCGTCTTGATGAATCCTAGAGAAACCCTGACAACCAGGGCTGCTGTCAACTAGGGGGCCGTCACCGGATGCTCGGAGCTGGGGGGCAAGGGAATCCGCCCCGCATGGCCCCAAAATGCTTCCAGATTATAAAACTCTCGCTGTTCGCTGGTCATAACATGGGCAATAACGTCCCCATAGTCCAGCACGACCCAGGTGGTCTCTTCCATCCCTTCGACATTCTCAGGATGCCGCATCAGCGCTTCAGCGGTGGCTTTCTTCATGGCATCGGCCAGTGCCCTGACCTGGGTTCGAGAAAATCCAGTGACGATAATAAAGTATTCCGTGAGGTAGGAAATCTCACGCAGGTCTAAAATTAGCAGCTCACCGCCTTTGCGATCTTCTGCGGCTTGGGCCAAAACCATCGCGAGTTTGTAGCTCTGGTCGGTATCGTCCTCTGGATGGTGGTGGGAATTGGGGAGGGAGGTCAAGGAAGTACTCAAGTTGTGCGGCGTGGTTACATCAATCACTTCACCCCACTCCAGATCCAGGGCTAGTGCACGACTGAAGGACAGCCTGGAGGTCTCGGCTGGGGCCAAGTATACTACCAGCATATAGCAATCTTTTCAGATTGGCGGCTGCGCCCTACCCCATGCTTTTCTTTTGCAGGCTATGCAGCGCCCAGTTACGAGTTTGCACCATGCGAGGATGGATGGGGCGCTGCTGCTGAAGGAGCTGTTGCAGGGTGCGATCGCAGTTAAGGGCGACGCCGTGGAGCAGGTTTGTTTTGCAAATGGTGCGGATCTGGTTGAGATCGGCAGCATCACCGCGCCCAGGTTCTAGGCTATCGGCGAGGAAGACAATGCAGCTCATCGCGCCCATCCCCGGTGCGCCTAGGGTGTGGTGGCGAATTGCATCTAAAATCTCGGCCGCCTGCACCTGAAACTGCTGCTGCGCCACAATCGCGCTGACCTCGGCATGGAGCAGACGCGGGTTTGCTTCTAGCACCGCATCTAGGGGGATGTCGTGGGTACGAGCCATCGTCAGCAGTCGCTTAGGCTTAAAGTACTTGGCTAGGTCATGAAGTAAGGCTGCTTGGGCCGTTTGCTCTACATCAATTTGATGCCGCTGGGCTAGGTCGCTGGCCAGGTCTTCAACCCTCAAGGTGTGCTGAACCCGAGATTTGGGTACGTTTTCTGCCAGCCACTTGAGGACTAAGTCACGATCAAGACTGCCTAGGGCTGCCTCAGGCGGGATTTGCCTAGCCTGAGACGGTAGGGGCTGCTGGGCTGATTTTTTGGCAGATTTAGCCGCTGTTTTTTTCGCCATAAAACCACAGGATGAGACTCAGGTGCCAAAGGCGCGATCGCCTGCATCCCCAAGACCAGGGACAATAAACCCGCTTTCATTGACGGTTTCATCAATGGCTGCCGAGAAAATTTGGAGTGTCGGATAGGCTTCCGCCAGCTGTTTCAGGGCAGGGGGTGCCGCAACCACGGAAATGATGCGAATGAGGGCCGGGTCAAGGTTGCGCTGGGTGAGTTCCTGGAGGGTCATCATAATGGAACCGCCGGTCGCCAACATGGGTTCGCAGATCAGGACGCGGGTGCTGGCATCCATCTGCGGAGGTAGCTTATTCAGGTAGCAGGAAGGCTGGAGGGTCTCTTCATTGCGCACCAGGCCTAAATGATAAATAGAAGCGCTGGGCACGACGGTTTGCGCCCCTTCTAGCAAGGTAAGTCCGGCCCGCAGAACGGGCACGAGGGCCATGGGTGCCTGGGGCAGCACGATGGTGGCTGGGGCTGGGGCCAGTGGAGTTTCAACGGCGGTTTCTTCGGTGGGTAGCCATTCGCGCACGGCTTCGTAGGTCAGCCAGCGACCCAGCTCGGTCATGGCTGTCTTAAACAACACCCCTGGGGTATGGCGATCGCGGGCAATCGCTAACCAGTGCTTAATCAATGGATGGGGCGGAACAAAAATCCGAAGTTGCAGGGCCATAAACGGTGCGCTAGATAGAATGACAAGTGCTGCCAAACTCATCATACGCTGTCCCTTTCTGGATCTGTGGGCGCATGGCCCCATGGGCGCGATTGTGTCGCTCTGGATCGCAATCTGAGCCTTCAGGAATACTTGAGACCCGCGATCGCCACTTCCAGGGCAATCTGCGCCTCTAGATTGGTGGCCAGCAGATGAGACTGGGATACCTCTGCCGCCGTTAGGCCAGCGTCCAACGCTGGCTCGAAAGCTTGTAAGTTATGCTCCTGAAAACAGCTACAGTCTTTTTCTGTGACCAAACGAGCCCAGTGTTCACTGTTGAACTGGAAAAGCCGATAGTCCCATTTTTGATGGAAGGTATTGACAGAGGCCTGTAACCGTCGGAGCGTGATGTCTGACGGCTGCGGCTCTAACCACTGCGCTGGGCGGCAGCGATGGCGACTGACGGGCTCGAGCAAAAATTGTCCCAGGGAAGAGTCCTGGGCGCCAGAGGGACTCCAGCAAATTGCCATCGTTTCACTAAGCTGCACAGAATACTGCAAAAGTCCCCGAAACTGGCGATCGCGACGATAGAGGAGTTGACCAAAACCGGGACTCTGCTGTGAATCATAGAGCCAGTCTAGTAATTCATGGGCAGCGATGAGCTGCGCTGGAAAACCGAAAGGCTCTACCTTGCGCTTGGCAGCGGTGCGCAGCCGGAGCCAAAAGTGATAAGCCTCTGCCCAATTGCTGGTTGTCAGGAGTTCTACGCCAGTCTTTGAGTCAAAGAGGTGATAGGTATGCCACTCTGAATCTTGCAGTAAAACTAACTCCTCAGATTGCTCTAAAATACTGCCAGAAATTCTGCGTTGACTGGGATGAAATGGCGGGATTTTCTCCCGTTGGATACAGGTATTCCCCTCTGCATCGTTCCATCCTGGAATGGGCTCAAGCAAAGACTCTCCGCAAGGAGCAGTCTCTTGATATGGCTGACTTCCGATGGTCAGAAAGGGCTCTTTGATAATCATGGCGCAGGATCAGAATAAAGGAGGAATCAGCTCAGGCGTAGAGGCTGACCTGCAAACGACTGGTATTTTTAAGGTGCCCATTTTTTAGCGTAACTGCAATAAATCACCAAAGCTTTTCTCCCTAAAATTCATCAATAAAATAAAAATAAGCGGCAAGTTGAATTCATCATAATTGCTCTATACAGAGAAAATAAACGTCAAAAAACAGCGTCAATAAAACTGAATGTATTGATTGTAAATGGGTGAATACAATTTATTTGATCTCCGTACATTTACGGAGAAAACCATATATTTATTTTTGATTGCCTCCCCACTTACAGCGGACATCTTAAAGTCGTGGGCCTTGGTTCCCAGCCTGTCATTGGGAGGAGAATGGTTCATGTCAGTCATGGCTACTGAGTTGAGCGAGGCGCTGTATTCTGTAAGCTGAAGGGCCCATACAGCCATGAGGCAACTCCACGGTGCGCAAACGAAAAACTTTCTGGCAGCGGTTACGGCAGAAAGCCCAGCAGCCTTCTATCGTGCATATCAAGATTCAAGATGGCCGCTTTCAAATCATGGGGATTGGTGCCTGGTATGCCTACTGGCGCGACCCCTACCACCTGCTGCTCACCATTCCCTGGACGGGGTTTATCGCCCTAGTCGTACTGGGCTACGGTGCGGTTAATGCACTGTTTGCCGGGGCTTACCTGCTCCAGCCCAACAGTATTGCCAATGCTCGCCCCGGTTCTTTCCTGGATGCATTTTTTTTCAGTGTGCAGACCATCGCCTCGATTGGGTATGGCGGTATGTCGCCCAATACCCTCTATGCCAATGCCTTGGTAACGGTTGAGGCGATCGCCAGTATCATTGGCATTGCAGTTTTAACGGGGCTGACCTTTGCACGTTTTGCCAACCCAACGGCCCGGGTTATTTTTAGCAAGGTTGCCGTGATTACGGTCTACAATGGCGTGCCGACTCTCATGTTTCGCACGGCCAATCAGCGACGCAACCTGATCCTAGAGGCTCAGCTCCAGGTGTACTTTATGCGGGATGAGGTCAGTGCCGAAGGCTATCGCATCCGCCGCTTTTATGATTTGGCCCTGCTGCGGAGTAAAACCCCTAGCTTTACCCTGAGCTGGACGGCGATGCATCCGATTAATCCTGAGAGTCCGCTCTATGGCGAAACCCCCGAATCTTTGCGGGCCAAACGATCCAGCATTATTGTTTCGTTGAGCGGCATTGATGATACCGTCTCGCAGGTGCTCCATACACGTTATACCTACGGTGCGGACGATATTCTCTGGCATCACCAGCTGGTGGATATTTTCCATGAAACCCCAGATGGACATCGCTACCTGGACTACACTCACTTTCATGACGTGGTGCCCCTGGAGTAAAAACAGGGTGGCGGGATGGAGATGGGGTGCGATCGCAGGCGGTAGCGGGATGTACTGGATTGGGTGTGGGCGAGCTGGAGTGAGGTGCTGCTATGTTTGTGTTTCTGTCGAAGCTGTTGCCGCTGCTGTTTTACCCCGTGGGGTTGTCTTGTCTGCTGCTAGTGATTGCGATCGCCACCTTCTGGAAGCGACCGCGGGTGGCAGCGGGCTGCATTGCCTTTGCGTTAGGCACCTTGTTTTTTTGCAGTAATCCAGCGCTGGCCCGTGCCATAGTCCAGTCGTTAGAACTTCAGTACCTGCCCCCCCCAACGCCCCCCCAAGCCGAGGCGATCGTCATATTGGGCGGGAGCACCCATGCCCCCGTACCGCCCCGTACCTGGCCCGAAGTGATGGAGCAGGGCGATCGCATTTTGTACGGCGCGAAACTCTACCGGGAAGGGGCAGCCCCAAAGATTATTTTAAGTGGCGGTCGGATTAACTGGGGTGGCCCAACCGTTCAGTCTGAGGCAGCAGATATGCGTACCCTGTTGCGGTTCATGCAGGTACCAGACACCGCCCTCCATTTAGATTCCACCTCCCTCAACACCCATCAAAATGCCGTGAACGTCAAGGCTATCCTAGAGCAGGCAGGCATCAATGGCCCCGTTTTACTGGTCACCTCTGCCCTCCACATGCCACGATCCATGGCCATTTTCAAGAAGCAAGGTATTCCGGCGATCGCTGCCCCCACAGACTACCTCTATGAGACAGGGAACCCCTATCAATCTTTCGGGGATGTTTTATTTGACTGTCTGCCTACGGCTAAAGCGGTTGACCAGGTAACCAATAGCCTCAAAGAGTATCTCGGCTTCCTGATTTATGGCCTGCGGGGTTGGCTTTAAGGGGCTAGCGATCGCCTTTCCCCTAGTGCCTTTTGCCTGGAATTCGGTGAAATAACGTCAGCTTTGTTAAAACTAAGGCAGTGCATTCATCACCTGCCATGACCCTACCTGAGATCCGCTACGTGGTGCCCCCGCCAACCCAGGCGTTGTTTGCCCCGTTTCAGATGACCCACCACTTTTATCAGGAAGCTACCTACCGGGGACACCAAGAAGAATACTGCCACTGGTATCGTGCCGTGGCGGATGCCCATCGCCGGGAACTGGAGGTGCTGAGAACCGATGTGAATATTTTGAGCTGGTTTCGTCGCGATCGCCCTTAAACTGCTTCCAGTTCAGCCTCAGTCAGATGTGCGCGGAACTTGGGGCTGAACTTAACCAGGAACGGAAAATTAGCGCTGACTTCCCGACCTTCCCACTCTTTAATGATGGCAATGACTTCGCCTTCCAAACCCTTGATATCAAAGGGCTGATTGCGGCGCTCTGGATGGTGATAGACAATCACTGACGCTTTGACTCGAACCTGATCACCCACTTGCATAGCCTTCGTCTTACTTCCTCGTCCAGTCGTCTGCTGTTGCCGATTGGCTTTCACTACAAGCGTGAAGGCAACCTTACTATCTTTGCATAAGAGTGGACAGGACAGACCGCAACGTCTGGTAAAACTGGCGGACATTGGGTCAAGCACCCAAGTTGTCAGGCAAAATAAGGCGGGCGATCGCCCTTCGGCTCCGTGGCCAAAGCGACCAGGCTTCATGGGGTCAGCACCGGGGGCACTGACCCATTTTCCTAAGACTAGCGTTGCTCAAGCAGCCTCATAGCCATCGCTGAGCATCTGCACCGTGCCACCATATTTATTGGCCATGATCTCCGCCATTTCAGATGATTTTATCTGCCAGGCCCGCTCCATGCCCGGTTGAAATACACCTGTTTTGGTTAAATAATGTGAAAATAAACCCACTTTTTTCCAAACTAACCACATAGCAATTCTCCAGATTATGTTACTTACCAAAAATTAAAGAACAGATGAATGACTGCAACATTTAGCCAAACAGATAGAAGCCAGTCCTATCACCGTAGGATGAACTTTTGTAAACCCATTGATGTTACCCTTTGGGGCTTCTGTGCATTGTCTCGTAACGTTTTTGCCGTTCACTGCGTTTCTTTCTATAGGATAAATAGCGATCGCCTGAATATGGTTCAGTAAGTCTACGGAGCCCTCTTTAACTTTTATTGAGGGTTGATTCTTTGGCAGGGATTTAAGTATTTAAACCCAGTATGGCCGCTCAAACACACCCGAAACGAACCAGGCAATTCAGGCGTATCCGAGAGATCTTCTGATCTTCTGCTGAACCCTCTCGGAGAAAAACCGGGGTCTCACGTGAGGCATAGTATTCCGGGTTTGGGACAACGACACAGCGCCGCAATGAGGCCAGGGGCAGGCTTCTCGGTTCCCCTGGATGGCAAAACCTGGGCTGCTGTTGAGATCCGCTTGCGTCCGGATCTTCTACATTCTTTACCAATCAGCGTTTGGGTACTGTTCGGGTGCTTTCCCGTGCCTCTCTAAGACTCGATTGGCATTGCGCTTAGGTTTTCCGGGCTGAATTTCCTCAAGAACCAAGTTAAACCGCCAGTTGTCTCCAAAATCGAACAGGTAGGTCATGGTCATCCCTGGCTGGAGCGGTAGGTCGCCAACGAGCACCTCATCCGTGTACTTGCCATCATGGAAGTCACAGTAGGGATGATAAATTTCTACCGTGCGCCCCATCGGATCCTTAAAGGAGAATAGATCCAGGTGGTCGGAATCAAAGCCAACCGAGCGGCGGATGAGGGACGCCAGATCCTCCAAAGTTCGTTCACTAGAGGCCGCAATCAGCCGCCAAATTTTCCCCAGCGATACTTTGAAGATGTAGGTTCCGGTTTGATGTTCTGCCTGTTTAACAGGAATAAGATTGTGTTGCCAGTTGGGGAAGTAAGGCGACAGATAAGGCTGTAACTCGCCCCAGGGCTGGCTAAAGTCTGATTCGGAAGCCCAGCTAAATTCTTGACTGTTGTACGCCAACATCAAGGCGGATACAAAGGCATCCCCGAGGGGTAAAAGCTTAATTTTTTTGATGCGCCACCCTTTGCCAGCTGCAGGTTTGGCGGTTGTAATCTCCACCCAGCCAAACATTTGCATTAGGGCTAGATTGTGCAGTCCGGGCCAATAGTGTAGATTTTGCTGTTCGTTATAGTTGCGAAACGTTGTTTTCTGGTTGTTGCGAAAGACATCCCAGGTTCGCAAAACGCGCGTTCCTTCGTTAAATGGAACTCGGGATTCGCCCAGCAGCTCTCCATCGCCCCGAATCACCCAGGCTTCTAGCAAGGTCAGATATTGCTCGGTGGCGTTGAGGCGCTGCCAGGCCGCAAAAATTTCTGGGTTGAGCTTTAGGTAGGATTGCTTGCCAACCTGAACCAGTTCTGTGATGCCCGTAGCTCGGAGCAGCAGATAGAGGCCGTGTAGATTGGGAAAGGATTTTTGCTGCGGGCGTTTGAGATTGCTTTGAATGGGTTGGCTCAGCTGGTCGTTGAGGGCAAACAGGGTCTTGACGGATGAGATGTGGTTGAGCTTCCCGCTGACGGGCAGTCCAGTTTCGCCGATGGCGGTGAGCAGGGTCTGAAAGTCATGCAGAATGGTGCCCGGTTCAGTTTCGGAGATGGTCTGCTGTTCTAGCTGGGCAACAGACTCTTCCGTCAGCTCTTGGGGTTCATCGTCGGCTTGGCTCAGAAACTCGGCCTGGAGCTGCTTGAAGATGTCAGCAACGCCGCGTTCAGGGCTGGCCGCACCTGTGGCGGCTGCGTCTGCTAGCGTGACTTCACCCGTATCAATGAGATGCTGGGCGATCGCCGTCACCAGCTGGTCTGGGTCAGAGGGTAGATGCTCTAATCCTGGCATGGGGCCAAACCCCAGTCCCTGGCTTAAGAGGGCCACAAACTCAGGGGGAACACCTTCTGGAATTGGGTAGGCTGCGAGGGGATTTTGTCCGGAGTCTGAGGGTTGTGCCAGGTTAGCCAGGGCTGGAAATCCGGATGGAGGGGTGCCAGTCTCGCGCAGTTGCTGATTGTACTGCGCTTGAAACGCTTCTACACCAGCCTGGGTCGTCATATCAAACCCAGCTGCAACTCCAGACATCATGAAGGACTTGGCAACGCCAAAGTTTTGCGGATCCGTCATCCGCACTTTAAATTGAGGCTGAACTTTCTGTAAAAAGTCCAGAATTTTCTGGCTGTGGCGTTGTTTATACTCCCGCTGCACAAATTGCCAAAAGGCAATCAGCTCGGGAATAATCTCGTCAACATCTGCTTGATCGACCAGCGAGAGTTTACGGGGAAACAGCCCCATTAAGATTTCTTCGACATCCTGCACCTTCATTTTGGGCAGGGTGGCTTCCAGGTAGGCATAGCCAAAGTAAACCAGGTTCCCGACCCAGTCTCCTAAAAACTGTTCGTCCTTTGATTGGGACTGGAGCAATCCTTGACCTTCTGGAGCCTGGGCGAAGGCTTCCAGGAGTTCTGGAATATAGTCTTGCTCTAGACACTCAATCGCTGTGTCAAAGTCGCGGATGCTATCAATTTGCTTGAACTTAAAAGCCATGATGCTTTCTCCATCCATTAAGAACAAGTCGAAAGTTGGGGGCTGATCTCAATACTCTCGCGATACTTTTTCACAGTCTAGGCCCAGCCAATATTTAGGTTCGCAAGCGTTATGGGTCAATCAGGGGCGATCGCCTTTACTCGGGTCAGGGTCTCGCTCCCCGCACCAAGATGGTTCAGACCAGACAGGAACGAGACTTTCTTGTTCACCAGCTTTGATAATTTTGAAACTAACATAGCCGAGCGATGGGAACAGGATGCGTCAGAATAGCAGACGGAACCGCTATGCTGTCAAGCCGCACCATGTCTACTCTTGAACGCCTCCCAAAACGGTTACAGCACCCTAACTATCTGTGGATTGCCCTGGTGGTCTGGATTGGGGCGATCGCCTGTCTGACCCTGTTTTGGGGGCTGGGGGACATCGGCCTGATTGATGAAACCGAGCCGCTGTTTGTCGAAGCGGCGCGGCAGATGGATCTGACCGGGGACTGGATTACCCCCTACTTCAACGGCGAAACCCGCTTCGATAAGCCACCCCTCATTTACTGGCTGATGGTGATTTGCTTCCGAGGGTTTGGCGTCCACGAATGGGCCGCCCGACTCCCCTCGGCGCTGTCCGCGACTGCCATCACTGGTTTTTGTGCCTGGGTCTTACACCAGCACCCACCCCTGCTCAACCCCAGTTCACCGTCCCAGTCCACCGCGCCTAGGAAGCCCTGGCTGGCCCCCTGGCTCGGGGCAACGGTGCTGCTGCTGAACCTGAATACCTTTTTTTGGGGGCGGACAGGCTACGCCGATATGTTGCTCACCGCTTGTATGGGTGGGGCGCTGCTGGCCTTTTTTATGGGCTATGCCCAACCCAACCGAGCCCACCAGCGTCGCTGGTACTGGCTTTTTTATGGCCTAACGGCCCTTGGGATATTAACAAAGGGGCCCATTGCCATCCTGCTGCCTGCGCTAATTATTGGCCTATTTGCCGTCTACCTGGGGCAGTTCAAAGCGATGGTGCAGGAACTTCAGCTGGTGCGGGGACTCGCCTTGGTCTTGGTGCTCACGCTGCCCTGGTATCTGCTGGTGACCTTAGCCAACGGTAAGGCGTTCATTGACTCCTTCTTTGGCTATCACAACATGGAGCGGTTTACCAATGTGGTGAACCAGCATTCAGGGCCGTGGTATTTCCATTTTCTGGTGATCTTGGTGGGGGTTCTACCTTGGTCGGCGTACTTACCAGCGGCCTTGCTGAAGCTGCAGTTCTGGCAGCGTCGTCTGTGGCAAGCGCGATCGCGTTCAGAGCAGCTGGGTCTCTATGCCGGGATTTGGTTTGGGGTGGTTCTGGGGTTCTTCACGGTTTCGGTGACCAAATATTTCAGCTATACCTTGCCATTGATGCCTGCGGCTGCCATTCTGGTCAGCCTGTTCTGGACTGAAACCCTGACCCAATCCCCCACCCGTCCATCGCGCTGGGCACCCAGTCGCTGGTTCAATGTGGCACTCCTCGGGGTATTGTCTTGGGCGCTTTTTGCTTGCCCCACCTGGCTCCAGAACGATCCGTGGATGCCAACGCTAGGCGAAAATATGGCAGCCTCGGGCATCCCCGGACTGGGGGGACTGCTGTGGTTTATTGCCGCAGACCTCGCCATTCTCTGCATCTTGGCCCGGAGCAACGCGCTGTGGTGGGTCAATACGGCAGCGGTCATTGTCTTGTTTGGGGCAGTGCTGCACCCAGCCGTGCAGATTATCGACCAGGCCAGACAGGCTCCCCTACGGGCGATCGCCCAAGAAGCCACTGCGGCCCAACGGCCGGGGGAAGAACTGGTGACGGGTGGCTTTTGGAAACCCAGTCTGGTGTTTTACACGCAGCAGCCCGTCACGTTTATTGAAGACCCCCAGCACCTCGTTCCCTACCTGGCGCAGTCCACGGCACCGGGGCACTTGATTATCACCACACCCAAGCTCCTGACCCAAAGCGGCTTACCGACGGCCCACTCCGAACGGCTGAGCCAACAGGGTATTTTTGAACTGTTGCGGGAACGGCGATCGCCCGCTAGCTAAGCATCTGCTGGATTGAGGCCGCTCATCTGCCAGGTCACAAAGGTTCCAATGGGGCTCCACAGCAGATAGGGGATCAAGAGCGCCAGGGCAGGCGTAGATACAGCAGCCACCGCTGCTGCCAAAATCAGACCGATGACAAAGCCAGTGCCGCCGATGAGGGTGCCCACCCGCAGGCTGCGCAACTTGCACATCACCGGGGTGTAGGCCATCGTGACCACCTCCAACAGCAAATAACCCAGCATCAAGATCCAGGTTTTCACAGTGCCGGGTTGCGCCTGCCAGGTCAGCTGGGCAGACCAGGCCCCGCAGCAAAAAATGGAAATCCAAATAAAGGGAATTGCCCATTCAAAGGTCAGCCAACGGGGCCGCCGTAGCCGATTAAACCAGCGAATGTCGCGGGATGACAGGCGGTTTATCGCTCCTATCACCAGGAGCATGACACCCCCGATCACGAGCCAGGATGGAATCAAGGTGAATGTTTTGTCTAAGGTTTACCCTCTTTAGCATAAGGGAACGTTCCAGACGGCTGAGGCAGAACCTCAAAGCAATCTGTCAGAGGTTGATTCGAGGATCGCTAGGGCTCGTCGATATGGGCAGACCCAAACCTGACGATTTCCTCGGTTGGGTGATGCTCAACCCTTGCAGCAAGTCAATGCCAAAATCCGTCTAGATTCAGCTGGAAGCCTGGCAAAACCGGATCGCCAGATAATGTGGCAGGACGATTCAAGACCTCAACCGACTGTCCTGGACGGTAAACTTCCACCTGCTGGTCTGGTGGGTTGATGAGCCAGCCTAGCCGGACACCGCTCTGCAAGTATTCCTGCATCTTGCGTTGGATGGTGTAGAGATTATCGGATGGGGACAGCAGCTCTAGGACAAAGTCTGGGCAGAGGGGCGGGAACTTGCGCTGCTGTTCTGGCGTGAGGGCATCCCATCGCGGCTGTTGAACCCAGGCCACATCAGGAGAGCGATCGCCCCCACCTGGCAAGCGAAAACAAGTGGAGGAATCAAAGACAACGCCGAGCTTAGACCTCCGATTCCAGATCACGAAATCTGCATTTAACTCAGCGTTCTCTCTCCCAGTTTCTCCGCCTGTTGGCGACATAATGACAATTTCTCCGGTGGGAGTCCGTTCAAACTTGACCTCAGGGTTGGCGGCACAAAGCTGCTCAAATTGTGGGTCAGTCAGATTTGTGATTGGGCTGAAGTCAATGGTGAAAGCACTCATTATCTGTTTCCCTCTCAATCTTGCTTCAAGAGTATCCAACCGAACCCATTCCTGGCGATAAGGAAACAGGCGATCGCCCCCTTTACGTCAGCGGTTCCAGGCGAAGCAGCTGTCCCTGGGACTCGTCAGTGAGCACATACAGCAGCCCATCCGGCCCCTGGCGCACATCCCGCACCCGCTGGCCGATGGTAATTTGTTCTGCATCCCGGACATTGCCCTGGACATCCACTTCCAGGCGGCGGATATCTCGACTGACTAAGCCGCCTGCGAATAAATCGCCCTGCCAATCTGGAAAGCGATCGCCTCGATACACCGCTAGGCCGGAGGGCGCAATGGCAGGCGTCCAGACAACCTTGGGATCCACCATGCCCGGTTTTGACTGCACCGGGGCGACGGGCTGGTCGGAGGTGTACTCACGACTGTGGCTCACCAGCGGCCAGCCGAAGTTGGCACCGGGTTGCAGCAAATTCATCTCATCGCCACCCCGTGAACCATGTTCAGTGGCCCAAACCTGCTGGGCGATCGCATCGTAGGCAAGGCCCTGAATATTCCGGTGGCCGTAGCTCCAGATGGCCGAAGGTTCGCTAGTGCCAGGGAGCTGAGGGTTGTCGCTGGGCACTGAACCATCGTCCCGCAGGCGCACCACTTTACCCAGGTAGCTTTCTAGGTTTTGGGCCTGAAACCGAATCAGCTCCCCAGCGATGCTAATGGGCGGGTTACCCCCATCGCCAAAGGAAACCAGCAGCGTTTCATCCGGTAGCCACGTCAGGCGTGACCCAAAATGCTGCGACGCTGATTTATCCGGAGCCGCTGAAAAAATAACCTGCCAGTCTTGCAAGGTTTCCCCGTCAAACTGGGCTCGGGCTACCTGGGTGCGATTGGTACTGCGATCGCCATCCGCATAGGTAAAGTAAATCAGACGGTTTTCCGCAAATTTAGGGTGCAGGGCAATATCCAGGAGTCCCCCTTGACCACTCGCAAAAATAGGGGGCAATCCAGGGATGGGCTGGGGGAGCAGGACTCCATCCTGAATCTGTCGCAGGCGGCCCGAGCGTTCCGTCACTAACAGGTCACCGTTTGGAAGCCATACCATCCCCCAGGGATGCTCTAAACCCTCCACCAGCGACACCAGCTGATAATTAGATCTCTGGGCCAGTTGTTTCGAGGCCGGGAAGTTGGTCTGGGTATCTGGGGCAGCAGTCAATGCCGAATCGGCGGTACCGGAGGGCGTCTGTGCCGGATCGTCAACGCTTGCCACGAGAGGGGCACAGGCCATCACTAGGCCTCCCACACACAAAACAGCTGGCAGGGTACCTAAAATTTGCTTCATGGTTTTCTCTCACTCGCAACTCAGAATCACTCTGAAATTGAGCCATCTGGCCTAATCCATCTGGCCCGAGCCTAGATCCCAGACAATCTTGAGTCTCAGGTTGGATCGGGTCTACGTCATCCGCCCCGATACCCAATGGCGGCTTATTCATTCTACAATTCACGCCATCCCACGGCAGGTTAGGATAGCAAGCGTACATGAGTCCCCGCCCTCATCGATTAACCTGCTATGCCCTCACCCTCGAGCGCTCCGTTTTCTGATGATTCCTTTGACCTGCCCCCGCGTCCTGAGAATGCGGGTGGGCTGAGAAGTGTGATCGCAAAGCTGGCTCAGCACATGGAGCGCGATCGCCTGATTCAAGAGGTGGTGCATGGGTTACGCACATCTCTGAACCTAGATCGAGTGGCGCTCTACTACTTCTATCGTCGCTGGAAAGGACAAGTCACCTTTGAAGCCCTCAGCCAACCCGACTATTCCATTTTTGGTATGACCGGGGCCGATGACTGCTTTAACGATGAGTACGCTGCCCTCTACGAAGCCGGACGGTATCGCGCCATCGATGATATTGAGTCAGAGCCCATTCACGACTGCCACCGCGATTTTCTCCGCAGTATTCAGGTTAAGTCTAATCTGGTCGTTCCCATCTTGACGCCCCAAGGGCTCTGGGGTTTGCTTGCCGCCCACCACTGCCAGCAGACTCGTACCTGGGGTACCGCCGATATCGAACGCATGCAGTCCGGTGCTGCCCAGCTGGCAACCTCACCCGCTGTTTTAGAAGCAGCGCTCTCCTGATCCGGCGATCGAAGATCTGGCCTGCAAGGGAACCGCTTACAGTAGGGAAAGATATTCCCTCACCGTTGCCATGGCTATTGTTTCCTCAAATAGCGCCCCTCAACCCGATCGCGATCGCCCCAAGAAAGGTCAGCGCCTGCGGGCGGCTCAGGAGATTGCCCAGTCTCTGGACATCCCCCAACCTGCCGCCTCACCCCTGCGTGCGGATCCCGACAGCGAAGAACAGCACACCCAGAATGATGAAAAGCTCAGGCCCCAGCGTCTGTCCGAGTACATCGGCCAGCGGGAACTGAAGGAAGTGCTGAGCATTGCCATCCAAGCGGCCCAGTCGCGCCAGGAACCCTTGGATCACCTGCTGCTGTACGGCCCGCCAGGTCTTGGCAAAACCACCATTGCCTTGATTCTGTCCGCCGAAATGGGCGTGAACTGCAAAGTTACTAGCGCTCCAGCCCTAGAGCGCCCCCGTGACATTGTGGGCTTGCTCATGAATATGCAGCGGGGGGATATTTTGTTCATCGATGAAATTCATCGCCTGTCACGGATGACGGAAGAGCTGCTCTACCCAGCGATGGAAGACTTCCGTCTCGATATCACCATTGGCAAGGGCCAGTCGGCCCGCATTCGCAGCTTACCCATTCAACCCTTTACCCTGGTGGGCGCCACCACTCGCGTCGGGGCCCTGACCTCACCGCTGCGCGATCGCTTTGGATTTATCCAGCGCCTGCGGTTTTACGAACCCGATGAACTCAGCCAGATTATTTTGCGCACCGCCGCCATTTTGGGCACCGATATCCACCCAGAAGCCGCAACTGAGGTGGCCCGTCGCGCGCGGGGCACCCCTCGCATTGCCAACCGCCTCCTGAAGCGGGTGCGAGATTTTGCTGAGGTGAAGGGGATGGATACCATTCACTCTGACCATGCCGCTGAGGCTTTAGAGCTGTTTAATGTTGACCCTTGCGGACTGGACTGGACCGATCGTCGCTTACTGAGCGTCATGATTGAACATTACAACGGCGGCCCCGTCGGGATTGACACCCTAGCCGCCGCCACTGGGGAAGATTCCCAAACCATCGAAGAAGTCTACGAGCCTTATCTTCTCCAGATTGGCTATCTGAACCGCACCCCAAGGGGACGGGTAGCCACCCCGATGGCCTGGAAGCACCTGGGCTATGACCCACCCGAGAGTCAGATGTCTCTGTTGGGCTGAGACATGTATTGTCAATCAAAGATTCCAGACCGAGTGGAGTGAGGTTGTCGTTGTGCCTTAGGATAGCGAACAGATCACACCGAGTCCCTCGACCTATCCAGCGGCATGTACAAACGCCTGATCCTCTTTCGCCATGGAAAATCTGACTGGGGCACAGATGCGGCCCGCGACCATGATCGACCCCTAGCTCAACGCGGGGTCAAGGCCGCACAGCAAATGGGGCAGTGGTTGGCGATCGCCCAACAATGTCCAGATCAGGTGATCACCTCTTCAGCGGTGCGGGCCAAAAGCACCGCTGAACTTGCGGCCCAAAGTGGAGCCTGGGGTTGTCCGATTGAGGTGACGGGGACGCTCTATGAAGCCACCCCAAAGACCGTCTTAACCGTCATCCAAGCCTGCCCCGACCCGGTGCAAACGCTGCTGCTGGTGGGTCACGAACCGACCTGGTCAGAATTAACCAGCCTGTTGATGGGCGGGGGAACGGTACGCTTCCCCACAGCGGCCATGGCCTGCCTTGACTTTGAGGTCGAGTCCTGGCGGCAGGTGCGGTTTCGCCAGGGACAGCTCCTGTGGCTGCTGCCCCCTAAGTCCCTCGCGGGATCTGTTGGGTCGTAGCCCTGCCCCCCGCGCCTGACCTCCCGCTTACCCTCCCTCAATGTTGCAGGGTTACCTTGGCGATCGCGCCTTTGCGCACCGTTGAGGCGGTCGGCAAGCACACCCGGAAACAGCTGCCTTCCCCCAACCGACTGGTGACCGTGATCTGACCGCCGTGGGCCTTGGCCACCGCTTGGGCGATCGCCAGCCCGAGCCCCGAGCCTCCAGAGGCATAGGAGCGGGATTCCGACGCGCGCCAAAATCGATCAAACACCTTGGTGACCTGCTCCGGTGACATACCGATGCCCGCATCCTGCACGTCAACCATAATCTGTTTCCCGGAGCGATAGGCGGCCACCGCTACCGCATTCCCTGGCAGGCTATATTGCAGGGCATTCACGATTAAGTTCGTAAACAGACGGTTCAGCTGTAGGGGATCACCCTTAATCCAGAGCTGCTCGGGAGCCGTAAACCGCAGGGTCATTTCTTGATCAGCCGCTTGCGACTCGTAGAGCTGCACTAGTTCCGCCAAAAGCTGGGACAGGTTCAGCCCTTCTTGCACCTGGGGCGGCAGTCGATCCGTTCTCGACAAAAACAGCAGGTCTTCGGTGAGCTGCTTCATTTGCTGCGCTGCACTAATAATGGCATCAAACTTCTCAGCGTCTCCCTGACGCATGCCACTGGGATACTTGAGGGCCACCTGACCATTGCTAATGATGGCCGTGAGGGGACTCCGCAGTTCATGGGAAGCATCGGCGGTAAACTGCTTCAGCCGATCAAAACTATTTTCAATGGGTTTCATCGACTGGCGAGTCAGCCAAATTCCCCCCAGCCAGCTAAACACAAGGGCCACTGTAATCCCCAGGCCAAACCCCCAGTCTAAGCGGCGAATCGCCACATCCACGGGGGCGAGGGATTGACTGGCCCGCACAAACCCGGTCGGTACCCCCTGGCGACCAAACACCGTGAGGGTCACTGCAATGATCTTGGACTTTTGCTGGGGCGATCGCGGCTGAACCTGCACCGACTGCCCCGGATCAACGGGCAACCGGACAATATCTTCCCCGGACTGACCCATGAGGGTTCCCCGACTGTTAAACCACTGCAACGCTTCATTCCGGGCGGTCAGACGACTGGCAGCAAAGGCATCATCTAGGGTTAACTGACCCTCGCCAAAGTCGGCCGTGGTCGCTGCCGCCTTTGCCAATAGGGTTAGCTCATCAATTTGCTTCTGCGTCAGGTTATAGATAAAGGTCATCCGCACCGCCACCGAAAACACCAGCAAAATACCGGCTAGCACGCTCAGGTAAGACAGCAGTAATCGATAGCGAATATTTTCAAACACAGGCTCGTTAATCTGACAGGACTCTCTGGCACTACAGCTCCCGGAGACGGTAGCCTACTCCATACACCGTCTTAATCAAATCGTCCTCACAGCCCACCTCCTTGAGCTTCCGCCGCAGGTTCGTAATATGGGTTTTGACGGTTTGCTCCCCAGAGAGCTGATCAAACTCCCAAAGTTTATCCAAAATGGCCGAGCGGGTCAGCACTTGATGGGGATGGCTTAAAAAATAGGCCAAAATCATAAATTCCTTGGGGGTAAGATCCAAGGGCGTTTGGCCATAGGTAACGGTGTGATTTGTGGGGTCTAGATGCAGATCGCCATAGGTCAGGGTGGCCGACTTCACCTCTAAACTGCGCCGCGATAGCGCCCGAATCCGAGCTGCCAATTCCTCCAGTTCAAAAGGCTTCACCAGATAATCATCGGCCCCTGCATCCAGACCCACCACTTTATCCCCCGTGCTGTCTCGGGCCGTGAGCATCAGGATCAGGGCCGAAGACCCCGACTGGCGCAGCCGCTGACACAGGGTAATCCCGTCCAGTTTTGGCAGCATCCAGTCCAGCAAGATGAGATCGTAGGGGGCGGCTTGGGCATAGTCCCAGCCCGTTAGGCCATCACTCACCACATCCACCGCATGATTCTGGTGTCGCAGATCTTCCGCCAGAGGTTTGGCAATTCGGTCATCATCTTCAACCAGCAGAATTCTCATAGTTTGGCTTGCATACCCTAGATTTCCAGGATAGACCTTGCCGAGTTCTTGACGGTTCTTTTCTAAATTGAAGCTAACGCGCACGATTGGCAAAAATTGTTACCGATTGAAAGAGGTTTGCAATGCAAGCAAAGTTACCCCACAACCCTATCGATGACATTCCTGAATCAAGGGGGACATCCCCATCCCACAACTCAGCTAGGGGCAGCAGCATGCGCTGGGCAACTCCAGCTACCTATCTGGGGTTCATGCTGTTGGGGGCAGGGCTGGCCATCGGAGGGGGCTACGTCAGTGCAATTCAACCGCAGATCCTACCGAATTTGGGTGAAACCCTGGTTCCTGAGGCCAAGCAGGAAGTTGCTCAGCCTGTACCAGGGGCGCAGGTTCCTAGCACTGCCCGAACCGGGGGAACCTTGCCCGATAACTTCATTACGGCGGCGGTTGAACAGGTCGGGCCTGCCGTGGTGCGCATCGATGCCACCAGAACCGTGGCTCGCAATCGGCCTGCTCTATTTAATGACCCAGCCCTACGGAATTTCTTTGGCCTGCAGGGTGAGCTGCCGCCACCTTCTGAGGTGCGGCAGGGGGTGGGTTCAGGATTCATCCTGAATCAAAAGGGCGAAATCCTCACCAATGCCCATGTGGTGAGTGATGCCGATACGGTGAGCGTCACCCTCCAAGATGGACGCACCTTTGAAGGTCAGGTTCTGGGGCAAGATCCGGTTACGGATGTCGCGGTCATTAAAATCAATGCCCCAGACTTACCGACTGTCACCCTCGGGGATGCCGATTCTCTGAAGCCGGGGGAATGGGCGATCGCCATCGGTAATCCTCTGGGACTGGATAGCAGCGTGACCGCAGGCATTGTGAGTGCCACTGGGCGCAGCAGTGGTCAGGCAGGGGTTCCCACCGAGCGCGTCAACTTTATCCAAACCGATGTGGCCATTAACCCCGGTAACTCGGGTGGCCCGCTCCTCAATGCCAGCGGCGAAGTGATTGGCATGAATACCGCCATTATCCAAAACGCCCAGGGCATCGGCTTTGCCATCCCAATTAACACCGCCCAGCGGATTGCCCAGCAGCTCATTGGAAAAGGAACGGTGGAACATGCTTACCTCGGCATTCAGCTCATCGCGCTGAATCCTCAAATCCAGCAGCAAATCAACGCGGATCCGAATCGTGGCTTTCAGGTTCAGGAAGATCAAGGCATTCTCATTGCGGGTGTGGCACCCAACTCTCCCGCTGCTAAAGCAGGTCTCCGCGCTGGAGACATCCTTCGCAAGATCGATGGCTCAGCGGTCAAAGATGCAGAGGCGGTCCAGGAGCGGGTCGAAGCCACTGGCGTTGGGGGCCAGCTTCAGCTGGAACTGCTGCGACAAGGCCAGCCTCAAACCCTCCGGGTTAAAGCCGGAAAGCTCCCCGCTGCAACATCTCAGCGCGGCTAGGATCGCGCCTTTCATAACCTCCAAAATTTTCGGGGAGATTTCCAAAGTAACGCCCTCATCCCCTAGCCCCTTCTCTCAAAGGGCTACCGTGTATACACATCTCGGCCCTCACCCCCTCAGTCCCCCTCTCCCAAAAATGGGCGAGGGGGAGGCCGGACAAGCCCTTCTGGCTCCCCTTCTCCCAAGGCGGAAGAAGGGGTTGGGGGATGAGGGAAAGGTCGTGACTGCGAAGGTTTCAGGACTTATGTATACACAGCAGCCCAAAGGGAGAAGGAGAACTGACTTTCCCCCTAACACGCGGGTCAAAGATCAGCTTACGCTTTGGCTCCCACAAAAATTGAGGCCACAATCCAAAGGCGACCCGCAATATGCAGGTCGCCTTTGGGACTTAGTCAGGTGACACCGCCCAGCGCCAAGATTTTCTGAAAAACCTGACAGCGGGTGAGGGCCATATCACCCTCTCAAACGCAAAACTACCGGCCTCTGCGACTTCGGTACTTTTGACGTTCTTTGCGACGCGAGATTTCTTTGCGTTGGCGCTTCTGTGCAGGTGTTTCAAAGTGCCGATTTTTCTTCATGTCAGCGAAAATTCCAGCGCCAGAAACTTTCCGTTTGAAGCGCCTGAGCGCGGATTCTAATTGTTCATTTTCACCGACAACCACTTGGGTCATTCAAAGCCTCCAGTTTTACATTCTTAACAGGGTTCGACGAATCGGGAAAGTCATTCCATAAGTTGCACGTTAACGAGATTGAATCTCTATTAAACAGACAAAAAATGACGGGCCAAGATGCAGCGGCCCACATGCGACTTGCATATTTTCTAGACTCCATCATAACCTGATTGGCTCAGCAGGCCAAAAACTCAGCCCCGGCAGTCAGTGCTAGCAACGAGCACTTCATTCTGCCCCGCTGAGAATCAGGATTCCGGCGCCCACCCTACCAAAAGCGATCGCCACCCAGTCCGTTGCGCAAAGCCACAGTTCACACCAGCCTTGTCACCACGGAACCCCATTGTCTTAATATTTTCTTAATGCTGCTGGCCGGAATTGGTACAGGAGCCGCATCAAAAGCGACAGTGTGGGACTAGCATCTGCCCTACTTTAGGGGGTGGCAGTACAGGGGCACAGTCAAGGGATGGTGGATTCAAATGAGAATTGAGCAGTTGCGCTCCTTCATGGCAGTTGTTCAAACCGGTAGTTTCCAGCGGGCTGCGACCCAGTGTGGGGTCACGCAGTCCACAATTAGTCGCCAGATTCAGGCCCTGGAAGAAGATTTGCAGATGCCGCTGTTTCACCGGGGTGGCCAAAATAAGCTGACGGTAGCCGGGGACTGTTTTTTACCCAAGGTGCAGCGCATCCTCCACGAGTGGGAAGAGGCGGTCAGCTCGATTGCCGATTTGCGTCAGGGTCATCAAACCGAACTCTGTGTCGCGGCCATTCATTCTGTTTGCGCCCATTATTTGCCCCCTGTCTTGCAGCAGTTTTGCCAAATGTACCCAACCATTCAGCTCCGGGTCACCTCCCTGGGGAGCGATCGCTCCTTAAAGGTCTTGCGGGATGGACTAGTAGATCTGGCCATTGTGATGCACAATCCAGTGTTGGCGACGCTGTCGGATATGGTCGTGGATGTGCTGTATTCAGAGCCGATTCAGGTGTTAATGGCGGCGGATCATCCCCTGACCCAGTATCACCGGGTGCCCTGGACGGAGCTGGCTGCTTTTCCCCACGTGGTCTTCAAGGATGGCTATGGGATGCAGCGTCTGGTGCAGGATCGCTTCCGGGAGTCAGGGCTCGAATTTCGGGCTGTGATTGAACTAAATACCCTGGATGCCTTTCGCGGGGTCATTCGCCAGGGAGAGATGATTTCTCTGCTACCCCGCAGCGCTCTGATTGACTGCCTGGGCGATCCAACGCTGGCTGTGCGGGATTTGGCCATGAGCACCTACAGCACCTCGCCCGCTCCCCCCTTGAGCCGCAAGGTGGTGATGGTCACCACCTCAGATCGGCTGCTGATTCCTCCGATTGCAAATTTCCGCGATCTGGTTCAAACCATGGTAGGCTCCCGAAATCCGCTGTTTAGTTTGGGGCAGTCCCAGCCCGTTGAATGTGTCTAGGCTCCTGTGCATTGTTAAACCAAAATGAGTGTTGAATTTAGAGCCCTTCTCAAGAAAGTTGGCAGCGGCACCCATACCTGTCAAGATTTAACGCGGGCAGAAGCAGCAACCGCAGCCACCCTGATGCTCAACGGGGAAGCCACAGCAGCTCAAATGGGCGCTTTTTTAATCGCCCACCGCATTAAACGACCCACGGGGGAAGAGCTGGCCGGATTCTTGGACGCCTATACGCAGCTGGGACCCCAGGTCAGTGCGATCGCCACTGAGAGTCCGGTGGTGGTCTTCAGCACGCCCTACGATGGCCGCACGCGCACCGCTCCTATCTTGCCCGTAACCGCCCTGTTGCTGGCAGCGGTGGGCTGTCCGGTGCTGATGCATGGTGGCGATCGCATGGCCACGAAGTATGGCGTCCCGCTGGTCGAACTCTGGCAGGCCCTAGGAGTAGATTGGACGGGACTGAGTTTGCCCCAGGTTCGGGATCTCTTACAGACCGTCGGCCTCAGTTTTCTGTATATGCCGCGCCAGTTTCCTGCCCTTGCGCCCCTGGTTGAAATCCGCGATCAGCTTGGCAAACGACCGCCCCTGGCCACCCTAGAGCTGTTCTGGTGTCCCTATGACGGGTCAGCTCACTTAATCTCAGGCTATGTTCATCCACCCACGGAACAGATGCTGCAAGCGGCCTGTGCCCTGCGGGGTCAAACCCTCTATACCACGGTGAAAGGCTTAGAAGGAAGCTGCGACCTGCCCCGCGATCGCACCGCCATTATTGGCGTGCATCAGCCTGCTGCCGCTGCCAGCATCGAGCGACTGTTAATCAATGCCCGCGATTTGGACTTCGGTGGGCCGGAAATCCCCTATGGCAGTCTGGTGGGCTGGGCCACAGCGGTCACGCAGCTCCTGGCGGGCGATCGCACCGTTGACCTGTACCCGGCAGTGGTCTGGAATAGCGGCTTTTATCTCTGGCATTTAGGCCCTGCTGTTTCCCTAGAGGATGGGGTTGAACTGGCGAAAACACTGCTGCGCGAGGGGCAGGGGGCGCAGCAACTCCAGCAACTCCAGCAGCTCCAGCAGCAGGTCAGCAGCCTTACCCCGGCCCTCAGCCATCCCTGATGTGAGAGACCCCATGTGAGAGACCCCATGTGAGAAACCCTGCTTGGACTGCTTCTGCCATGGGTTCAGCTTCTCCTATGGCACCTGTAACTGCCTTGATTTTGGCTGGCGGTTTCAGTACCCGCATGGGCCAGGATAAAGCCCCGCTGGTCTGGGCCGGAACACCGCTGCTGCGTCGGGTTTATGAGGTAGCCCACCAGGTTTGTCATGGGGTGGCGATTCTGACGCCGTGGCCGGAGCGGTACGTCAACTTGCTGCCGCCGGAAGCGATTTGGCTGCGGGAAAGTTCAGGGGGCCAGGGGCCGCTGGTTGCCCTGGCTCAAGGGTTACATCAGCTCAGCCTTCACGGCACCACTGACCCGTGGGTCTTGCTGCTGGCCTGTGATTTACCCCTGTTGCAGGTGGCGGTATTGCACCAGTGGTTGGGGGTATTGCCCACGTTGTCTGCCCCGACCTTGGCCTGTGTGCCCTATCATCAAAGGCGATGGGAACCCCTCTGCGGTTTCTACCATCGAGATTGCACGGCTCATCTCCAGGGGTTTATGGCCCAAGGTGGGCGATCGCTCCAGCGATGGCTGACGACCGTAAAGGCTGTCCCCCTCACGGTTGACCCGGCGATCGCCCCGATGTTTTGGAACTGTAATCGACCGGAAGATCTCTCCAGTTAGACCCCAGAGAAGACGAATGCCCCGAACTGAACCGATATTTTTTGACTTTGAAGCTGACTTTGTGCAGTCCTTGCGCTGCATTCCCATGGTGGTGCGCTACAAACTGGACACCTGCGGCATCAAGCTCAAACTTGAGCAGTGGCATCGGTTTTCCGAAACGGATCGTCAAGCCCTAGTCACGCGCCATTGTGATACCCCCAATGAGATTGAGGCCTACCGCCAAGGGCTTGTAGAACTCATCCGGCAGTCTATGAATACCGAGGCATCGCCCCTGGCCATTGATCCCAGTCCCCCCTGGCTGAATGCAGAGGTCGTTCCCCCGTCCGTTCTAGCGCAGGCCCAGCAGGTGGGTCTTTCAATGGAGGTCAGCCAGTGGCAGCAGCTTCAGCCCTTGCAGCGATTTGCATTGCTCAAGCTCAGCCGTCCTGGCCATGAAAACCGTAACTTTCGGCCAGCCTTAGCGGAATTTAAGCTCACGGATTCTGCCCGTTGAGCCTGGGGTTAAGGAATGTGCTGGCCGGGATTAGGAACGGCTCTCGTTGATAGACTGAGGGCATGGATACCTCAATTACCATGCGGCTCGGGGTTGCCTTAGCCCTCGGCTTAGTGATTGGGATGGAGCGGGGCTGGGAAAGTCGCGATCGCCCCAAGGGACAGCGAGTGGCAGGCATTCGGAGCTTTGGCTTCGTGGGGCTATTTGGCGGGATGGCAGCGTTGCTGGGTACCCGACTCGGGGTTTTGATTTTGGCAACGGCCTTTCTGGGCGTTGCCCTGATCGTGGTGGTTTCCTACGGTATCTCAGCCCGTCAATCAGAGGAATTTGGCATCACCACCGAGCTGGTGATGCTGATTACCTTTAGCTTGGGAGCCTTGGCCGGAATTGGCTTAGAGCTTGAGGCCTTAGCAACCGCAGTCGTGACGGCTGGACTCCTGGGGTTCAAGCAAGAAATTCACCAGACCCTCGCCCATCTCGACCGTCGGGAGTTGATGGCGACCCTACAGCTCCTGATTCTGGCGCTGGTGGCCCTACCGCTGCTGCCCAATCAAGATTTGGGGCCGTGGAATGCTCTCAACCCCCGTACCATCGGTTTCCTGATTGTTTTGATTGCCGGCATTTCCTACGTCGGCTACTTTGCGATGCGATTTTTGGGCAGTCGCATTGGGCTGTTAGCCACTGCTGCCTTGGGAGGGCTGGTATCTTCCACGGCGGTCACGGTTTCCTTTGGCCGCATGGCTCGCCAAAAGCTAGCGTCTCCCGCTTTGCTGGGGGCTGGCATTGCATTGGCCGCATCTATTATGGCGGTTCGGGTATTACTGGAGGTCATGGTCGTCAATGCGAGTTTGTTGCAATGGCTGCTGCCCCCAATTTTGGTGCTGGCGATTGTGCCGCTGTTGGCCGCGATTGCGATCGCCCTGCGCAAAGATCAGCAAACCTCCCAGGTCGATTTAGGCTTACGCAACCCCGTGGAGTTGGGGTCTGCCGTTATTTTCGGCGGCATTTTGACGGCCTTATTTGTGCTGGTGCGGGCCTTTGAAAGCTGGTTTGGCGATACAGGGGTCTACCTCCTCGCAGCAATTTCTGGCGTCGCCGATGTGGATGCTGTGAGTCTTTCCTTGGCCCAGTCCACCCTGGGTAACCTGGCCCCGACGGTGGGGGCTACGGGCATTTTAATTGCGGCGATGGTCAATACGGCAGTCAAGGCCACGATTGCGACCCTGATCGGAGGGTGGCCGCTGGCCCGGTGGTGTGCGTCGATTTTACTGGTGTCTCTGGGACTCAGTGCGATCGCAGTTTGGATCGTATTTTAAGGATTTTCCACCGTCACGACCCTGGCATCCGTCGGCAGTCGCAGGATAAAGACTGTACCTTGCTGGGGTTGAGAGCGCGCCTCAATGCCACCCTGGTGCGCTTGCACAATTTGATGACAAAGATAGAGACCCAGTCCATGCCCTGAGCGCTTATGATTGCCCTGGCGAAATCGATCGAAGAGGGTGTCTTGGTCTTCGGGGGCGATGCCAATGCCCGAATCTTCGACTTCCAGGATGATCTGTGGCCCCTCTGAGGTGGCACGCACCTCGATACCACCCGCATCGGTAAATTTGATGGCGTTACCAATCAGGTTCGTCAGCACCCGCTGAATTTCTAGGCGATCGCCCACCATCGTTTCCGGGTTGGCCGTCCAGGTCTGCTGGATCTGCAAGTCTTTAGCGGTTGCTAGGGGGGTGAGAGCGGTCACCACATCCGCGACGAGCTGTTGGAGGTTGAAGGCGGTAAAACTGAGGGATTTTTTATTGTTTTCGTAGCAGTTGACTTCTAAGAGGGTATTGAGCATGTCTAGGAGGTCGCCATTACTGCGTACCACATGGCCCAGCATCTCTTGGATCGCGGGGGTCACTTCGCCGTAGGTGCCTTGCTGAATCAGTTGCAAAATGCGATCGGTAGCCACCAGGGGCGTGCGCAGGTCGTGGGTTAAGCAAGAGACAAAGTTTTCGCGCTGGTCAATGCTGTGCTTCAGCCGCAGTAAACTGCGAACCCGCGCCAGCAATTCGTCCAGCCGAATGGGTTTCCGAATAAAGTCATCAGCCCCTAAGTCTAAGCCTTTCACCACGCTAGAAGACTCGTGGGCCGTAATCAGGAGGATGGGCAGATAGGACAGGGGCAGATCTTCGCGAATACGCTGGGTGACTTCATAGCCGCTCATCCCCGGCATCATCACGTCTAGGATGAGCAATTCCGGGGGATAGGCCTGAATTTGCTCTAAAGCTGAAGCCCCATCCTGGATTGAAACCAACGCATAGCCTGCCCGCCCTAAAGCCATTTGCAACAGCACCAGATTATCCGGTGTGTCGTCTACAACCAGAATATAGTTCGGCTGTGGTGGTTTTATGACACCCATGATGCGGTCGGGGCTGACTCCTTAGAAACATTGACCGTTGAGTCCGGCATGATGCGGGGCAGGACAATTTGGAATTCAGACCCTTCGCCGACGGTACTGTTCACCTCTATGGTGCCCTGCATGGCTTCAACGAGAGCGTGAATAATGGCGAGCCCCAGGCCAGTGCCGCCTTGCTGCCGCGTAATGGTTTGATCAACCTGCCGGAAGGGCTCAAAAATATGCAGCAGCTGCTCAGCCGGAATGCCAATGCCTGTGTCTTTGACCGTCATTAAAATGCGATCGCCCTCTATGTCTGCGACCCGCACCACAATATTGCCCGTCTCGGTAAACTTAATTGCATTAGAAATCAGGTTGATTAAGATGCGGCGGATCGCGGCTTCATCCCCACAAACTTCTGAGTCAGAGAGCTGAAAGTCAATCTGGAGTTGCAGATCCTTTTGCAGCGCAAGCGCCTGTAGCTCTGCGAGGGTACTCCGCACGAGCAGTTCCAGACTAAAATTAGCGCTGCTGAGCTGAAACCGACCCGACTCAATTTTCGAGAAATCGAGTACTTCGTTCAGCATGTCGAGCAGCTTCTGACTGTTATCAAAGATGCGCTGCACCATATTCAGCTGCTGTTCGTTGAGGGGGTCTGGATACCCCTGAAGCAGGAGCTGCGAAAACCCCATCACGGCATTCATTGGCGTTCGCAGCTCATGGGACATCATGGCCAGAAAGTCAGATTTGAGGCGAGAGGCTTCAGCGAGCTCCCGATTTTGCTGCTCAATCTGCCGCTGCTGTTGCTCTAGCTGGCGATTTTGCCGGAGCAAGACCTGGTTGTTTAACCGCAGCTTCTGATCGGCAAGTTTGGCAACGGCCTCTGCTCGGTAGACACGCATGGCGGACTGCAACACGCGCTCTAGGGTCTCGCCCGACACCCTGTCTTTGACCAGGTAATCTGCGGCTCCAGCCTTCATCAGCTCAACGGCAATTTGCTCGTCGCCCTGCCCGGTCAAAACAATCAGCGGCAGGTTTATGTTGGCTCCTTTAATTTGCTTGACTAGGGTGAGTGCATCTCCGTCGGGCAGACGATAGTCTAAAAATGCGCCGTCAAAGGTCTGCGCCTGTACCAGGGCGATCGCCTCAGCACAGGTTTGGGCTTCAACAATCGTGACGATTAGCCCCGCCTTATGCAGCTCTCGCTGAATCTTGAGACGGTCTATGGCATCGTCATCCACGACCAGAATACGCAGCGTACTGTCCTCCATAGCCTCAAACCATCTCGCAAAGTGTCCAGTACCGATTGAGGGTTGTGACCACCTCGACAAAGTTGGCAAACGTGACCGGTTTGAGGATGTAGCCCGCCACATTTAAGTCATAGGCTTCGATGCGATCGCGCTCTTCATCAGAGGTCGTCAGAACGATGACCGGGGTAGACCGCAGTGTAGGATCGGCACGCAGCGCATGCAGAAACTCCAGCCCCCCCATCCGCGGCATGTTGAGATCGAGTAGGACGAGGCGCCGATTCGCCGGAACTACGGCAGGTTTGTCATCGGTGCCTCGTAACATCTCTAGGGCTTCTAGACCATTGTGAGCGATGTAGAGCGGATTGGTAATCTTATTCTTCTTAAAGGCCCGCTGCACGTTCATCACGTCAACGGTGTCGTCTTCGACCAGCAGAATATTAATTGCTTTTTCAGCCATTACTCTCACAATTCAGTCCTAAAGAAATATTACTCCTACAAAAAATTAAAATGCCGATTTATTGGCCTATGTTATCGAGAAAATACCCTGAAACCTCTCAGTCTTTAGGTAGAACCTGCATAGAGCTGCCCTGTATCGCAGGACACAATCAAGCCCTCCCCCCAAAAAATCCCTGGCTCCAAGGGGCTGAGACTCCGGTTCAGCCGCGATTTTGATCTCATGGATGCCGCTGAAATGCCCGTGGCCCAGTCCTAGCACCTCGGACAACCCACGGGTTAAAACCCGCACAGCTCATAGCGGAGACGCGAAGCACCTGCCAATAAAGCCTGCCAATAAAGACAGGGGACATCGCCCCTGTCTA
>CAZXWR010000004.1:23804-56584 GCA_964644325.1 uncultured bacterium | reverse complement strand
CAGCGATGATTATCAGGCGGATTCTAGTCATTGACGATGACCCCCATCTCATCAGTGTCATCCAACTTTGCCTACAGACCTTAGGAAACTGGACGGTATTAAGCGCGGCGTGTGGGGTTGAGGGTCTGCATTTAGCCGAGACGGCACAGCCTGACGCCGTTTTGCTGGATATGCGCCTCCCGGATCTGGATGGCTTGGCCGTCCTGGAAAAGTTGCAGCAAAACCCGTTAACCGACCGGATTCCGGTGATTTTGCTCACCGCGCAGGCTACCCCAGAGGATCGGCAGCACTATCAACAGTTGGCCCTGGCCGGGGTCCTGGCTAAGCCCTTTGACCCTTTCCAGCTGCCAGATTTGATTGATGCTGCGCTGCAAGCCTATGCCTGACCCTGGCTTTGGTTCCGTGCGGCTCACCCATCCCCAGAGCCAATTGCAGGCAGTCATAGTGCAGGCAGTCATAGTGCAGACGGTCATAGTGCAGACGGTCATAGTGCAGACGGTCATAGAACGTTAGGGTAACTGTCCGGAAGTGATATTGAATATCCTCATTATTTCCTTATGTTTTTGATTTACCCTGAGGACATTCATCGGCCTGTCTGACCCGAACAGGCCTGGGATTCGCGTTTACCAACGTTCCGTCATCGTCAGGAGAGCATAGGGTATGCCCCCCATTCCCTTCCAACTCATTCAGTCCCTGAGCCACCTGATCCAGGGGCTCGGAGAGACGCTGCAATCCTGTCATCAGGCCCTGAATCAATCGACGCTATGGGTCTGTGAGCGCGGCGAAAGCCAGCTGAGGGATGTGCAGGTGCTGGAGACGCCCTCGGAAATTTGCCTGCGTGTGGCCTTGCCCAATCTCGTGGACAACCATTTGGAATTACAGATCTCGGCAGAAACGGTCAGGATTCAAGGCTGTCAATATGTTTCAGGGGATGCTCAAATCGGTGCTGAATACTCGCCCCAGCCTTTCCAGAGCATTATTCCGTTCCCGAGTTTAGTGGAGCCAGAGGCTGCGATCGCCCAGATTGAAAATGGCATCCTGATCCTGACTCTCCGCAAAGTTTGGCCCGCCTGTCGTATTCCCGGTGAGTCTGCGGCTGACTTCAACGTCGGCTCGAAAATCCTGGTGCAGGCCCATTAAGCGGGGCGCTGTTGTGGTTTACGGGTGTCCCATGGGTCGTAGTTGCCCGAGTCATGATGCAGCTTGATGCGGGCTGCCGCCTCTCCTTTCAGGCGATCGCACCCACCCCACTCATTTTGATGCTCAGGCCCCGCAGCGGCTTCGGCCAGTGGGTCATGAAGGAAGAATATCTGCTGAACCCGCAGGTTCCGGTGGTGGAATACACCGATAGCTACGGCAACCTCTGTCAGCGACTGGTGGTGCCAGAGGGTTCCCTAGACGCGAGCATCACGGTGCGCGTGGAAACCTCGGATCAAATTGACGTCGAACCCGGTGCCCCGTTCGTGCCGATCCAGCACCTGCCCGAGTCGGTGCTGCAATTTTTATTGCCCAGTCGCTACTGTCAATCTGACTGCTTAGGGGCGTTAGCCAGTGACATTACGGCTCAGCAGCAGCCGGGATACGACCAAGTAGACGCGATTCGCCGCTGGATTCAAGAAAACATTGAATACGCCTACGGCACCAGCGACGCTTCCACCGCAGCCGTCGAGACTGCTGCCAGCAAAACAGGGGTTTGTCGCGATTTTGCCCACTTGGGGATTGCCCTCTGTCGCAGCCTGAATATTCCGGCGCGGATGGTGGTGGGCTACCTCCACCAGCTCGAACCGATGGATCTACACGCCTGGTTTGAAGCGTTTGTGGGAAATCACTGGTACATTTTTGACGCCACGCAGAAAGCCCCGCAAGGCAATCGAATTGCGATCGCCTATGGTCGTGATGCCGCAGATGTGGCCTTAGCCACTCAGTTTGGGCCGTTAGAACTCACTGAAATGCAGGTTTGGGTGGATGTCGCCCAATAGCGGATTCGCCAAGCCTTCAATGAGCATCCGGGAAGAGAATCTTAGAAAGGACTCCAGCGCCTCACCCTGCTTGGATAACTTGTGGTCTAGCAGCAGCATCGATTGACCATGCACCAACGACCAGGCTACCCGTGCTAAATCGATTGGGTCGGCAGCGCGAAAATCCCCAGCCGCCTGACCTGTCGCAATGGTATTCACCAAGACCCTAAATGCCTGCTCAGCAGTGTGGGCTAGGTCAGGATACTCACATGAATCGTTCCGATACTCGCCAAACATGACCCGATAGTGGGCCGGATCGGTCATGGCAAACTTCACATAGGCCATGCCGATCGCCGTGAGCTGCTCAGCGGGGGTGACCGCGAGTTCACGGGCTGCCTCCAGCGCGGACTGCAATGATCGAAACCCCTGCTCTGCCACCGCTGCCAGCAGTGCTTCCTTATCGGCAAAGTGGCGGTAAGGGGCATTGTGAGACACTCCCACTTGCCGCGCCACCTGCCGCAGCGAGACATCACTCACCCCGGCTTCCTGAATCAGGGCGATCGCCCCATCAATTAAACTCTGCCGCAAATCACCGTGGTGATAGGCACGCTTTTGACTCGATGCCATGCTGTCCACTATCGAAAACTCTCTACCCAAAGTTTAAGGCAAAGTGTTGACAGCGACAACATCTCGCCCTATCCTGAAGTTGACAGCGACAACATTCAGGGTTCTGAAGGAGATAGATCATGGCAGGAACAGGGTCGCAAGATTTTGACGTGATTGTGATTGGGTCTGGGATTGGCGGATTGACCCTAGCGGCGTTGCGGGCCAAGCTGCGCCGCCAGCGGGTGCTGGTGCTAGAGCAGCATTTTACGGCGGGTGGGTTTACCCATGGTTTTGAGCGCCAGGGTAAATTCCACTGGGATGTGGGGCTGCACTATGTGGGCGATATGGATAAGGGCGGCACGGGTCGAGCGGTTTTTGACTTTCTCACCGAGGGACAGCTTCAGTGGCAAAAAATGCCGGATCCCTTTGAGAAATTTGTCTATCCCGACTTCACCTTTGCTGTTCATGCCAATCCGAAGCAGTTTCAGGCAGACCTAGTCCGACAATTTCCCCAGGAGCGTGCTGCGATTCAGCGGTACTTTAAGGATGTGCACAGGGCTGCCTTTTGGTTTGGTGCCCACACGATGCGGGAGCTGTTGCCGGGGTGGCTTCAGCCGCTCTTGGGGGTAGGGCTGCGCGGGTTGGGGGCGATCGCCCGTCAGACCACCCAGCAATACCTGGATCGGCATTTTCAGGATCCCAAACTCAAGGCGCTTCTGGCCTCCCAGTGGGGGGACTATGGCCTACCGCCGTCCCTGAGCTGCTTTGGGGTACATAGCCTGATCGTGACCCACTACCTGAACGGGGGCTGGTATCCGGTGGGAGGTGGCAAGGCGATCGCCCAAGCCATCATTCCCGTCATTGAACGAGCTGGGGGTCGGGTGCTGACCCGGCGGTGCGTCACCGAAATCATCGTGGAGTCAGGCGTGGCGGTGGGGGTGCAGGTGCAAAATGGCACCCAGGCCGATCTCGAAACCTATCGCGCCCCGATCATTGTGTCCGACGCCGGAGCGTTTAACACCTATCTGAAGCTGATTCCTGCCAGCTACCCCTTGCCCCAGCGGCAGGCCATTCGAGCCTTCCCCAAGGGCAACAGTATGGTCACGGTTTATTTGGGGCTGAACGCCAGTCCGCAGCGCCTGGGCTTCCAGGGCGAAAACCACTGGATCTACACCACCTACGACCATGAGGCGATCGCCCAAACGCCGCCCCTTGACCCCGACCGCCTGCCGCAGTTTTGTTACCTATCGTTCCCGTCCCTCAAAGACCCCCTAGCCCAGGGCCACACCGCCGAAATTATTGCCCATTTCCCCTACGAATTCTTTACCGAGTGGCAACAGCAGCGCTGGCGTCACCGCGATGCTGACTATACCGCCCTGAAAGCTCAGATTGCCCAGTCCCTCATCCAGCTCGTCGAAACCCACTACCCCGGCTTCCAAGACTTGATTGAATACGTAGAACTTTCGACCCCCCTGACTGTGGCGCACTTTGATGCTAGCGATCGCGGTGCGGTCTACAGCATTCCCTGCATTCCGGAACGGCTCGATCAGCCTTGGATCGCCGCAAAAACCCCCATCAAAAATCTCTACCTCACGGGTGCAGATGCGATGGCCCTCG
The DNA here is from genome assembly GCA_964644325.1 of uncultured bacterium. Lineage (GTDB taxonomy): Bacteria > Cyanobacteriota > Cyanobacteriia > Thermosynechococcales > Thermosynechococcaceae > CAZXWR01. Next base: position 52,403 of record CAZXWR010000004.1, on the reverse strand, counting down.
GGATTATGGGGGCCACGATGGGGGGGATAAAAACGGCGGGGCTCCTAGAGGGTGTTTTGGGCTTCTTTAAGGTGATGACCGCGATCATGAAAGCCGCCGCAGGAACCGATTCTCGACCGTCTGACGTTCAGCCCGAGGTGATTACTGCTGCAAGACACCCGGCCAGTTCTGATCTGCTTTAGCAATATTGCCAGGGATATCCTTAGACCATTTGGCCTGGACGGATTGGTCGTAGTTCAGGTAAAGCTTGCCCTCCACTACTTTCCAAGCCGTCGGATCGATCTCTGCCGTGTAGCCCTGGCTGACCGCCCAGGCACAGAAGCCGCCGTACCGAGGCGCGAATGCCTCTGGGTTATCCACAAATTGAGCCCGATTGGCCTCGCTGGCAAACTGCCAGGTGACCCCCTGCCAGTCATAGGTAAATTCTGGGAGACCCGGCACGTAGTCAGAGACCGTGAAGTAAGCTACCGGGTCCGCGCCGCGAATCGCGATGCCCTGTTCCGCGAAATAGGTCGGAGGATTAGCAGCCGTCACATCAGCACTGGCCGTTGAGGCCTGACTTACCTGCGAGGCTCCCTCAGTCCCTGCATTTGGGGCGCCGCCACAGCCGATGAGTAGGGCCGTGAGTGCCGTCAGAAGTGCCAGGTGATGGACCCGGTTGGGTAACCCGTTCATGATCCGTTCTCCGCAGTTGGTTGCATACTCTTCAGTTATAGGATGGCAAGCTGAGGACTGGCTGAGGGGTTCCTGGGGGCTGGGTTAAAGGTGTGGCCGTATCCCTTGACGTAATGTCCACTCTGGCGTGCTTTAAGTTCGGTGACTTGAGCCTGGGGGGGCACATTAAGCGGGCGATCGCCGCAAGACCAGCCAGCAGAGATCGACGGGCGGCGGCACTTCGGTCAAGGGAAAGGCACTGCGACCTGAGGCCCAGTCCAGGTACCAGGGCGTTGGCGGCCAGTCCGTTGGCGGGCGATGGTGGGCTTCATAGTCCAAAACGCGTTCCTCCGATATCTGCTCCAAGGGCAAATCGGCGATCGCGGCCTGCAACTCCCCACGGGTAAACAAACTTGACCAGGCAACCTGGGACATTTCCCGGGCTAGCGGGTCAGGTTCAAAGCCCCCATGGGCCAGGAAGCAGTTACACAGCAAAACGCCCCCCGGTCGCAAGATTTGGCTGGCGACCTCAAAGAGCTGCCGCAGCTGATCCCCATCTCGAAAGTGGGAGATCACTGCCGCCAAAATCATCAGGGCATAGTGCCCTTGGGGTAGTGTGACCTGAGCCTCTAGAATATCGGTCTGCTGTACCTGAATGGGCAGGTTTTCAGCGGCTGCTGCCGCCTGGAGCTGGGCGGCAAACGCTGCGGTGGGCTCCAGTGCATCGACGGGATAGCCTAAGCGGGCGATCGCCAGAGTGTTCCGACCCTGTCCGGCCCCAACATCTAAGATCGGTGCGGTAATAGGTGCGGTGCTGACAGCCCCTAAGTCGGGCAGTAGATCCATCACCTTGGCATCAGGTGCAGTGCCAAAACAATCCGGGGCACTGCGGCTCCACTGAGCATATTGTTCCGTGAGGGAAGGGACGACCAGCGATGCACTACAGGCCAGTTCCCGTTGTAGAGCGGCCCCGCAGGTCACCTCATACTTCAGCACCAGCAGGGCACTCGGATCGGCGGTAAACCCTTGGGTTAGGGCGGTCGCCAAGAGCTGCTGCATCTGTTCTGCCTCCGGGGGCAACAGTGGGCGGCCCAGGTTGTCAAAGAGTTGCTCCACCTGAGTGAGATAGTGACCCAGCGCTGCGGGTACACAGGGCAGCAGAATTTCCCCGCGATAGACCGTGCGGGCGTTCAGGTTCTTGTAGATCGCCTGGTCGAGGGGACTGTGCATAGACCCTAGAAACCCTGACTCCATCCTAGCCGGGGAACCCTCCGTCAACGGTGCCTCCGTCAATGGTGCCTCAGTCAACGGTGAAGGAAGCGGCTACCCGCTTGAACAAATCCTCAACCACAGGCCAACGCTGTTCGGGAGACGATACGTTTAGGGTATAGAGCTTGCCGCGACTGACGGCGACATTGGCTAGGTTATGTCGCTCGACCCCATTGGGCAGCTTAACCAGATATTCCAGGTTGTAGTAGGTTTTATCCCCAACGGCATATTCATTGGCTGCGAGTAAATCGGCTTCGCGGTTAGAGGTGGGCGGTGCCAAGACCCGCTTCGCAAGCTGGAGGCCAACCTCCGAGGGGGATCCTAAATCCTGAAGTTTTTTGCCGCTTTCCACGGCGCTGACCACCACGCTGACATTTTCCGTCTCTTCAATCAGGTCACGGAACACCACGTCAGGGCCATCAGAAACTTTCATTTGCACCCAGCCATTGGGGTAAAGAAACTGATAGCCATCCAGCGCATCGACATAGGCATTGAGGCCCGCCGTCAGACCCACACATCCCTGCACCGTCAAACTCAAGACCACAAGTGCGATCGCCGCAAATCGTTTCAACATGCTTCCTTTTCCTTAACCCCTGGTTCGATGCAACAGCACATTTGTACCGCCAGCGGCGCCAAGGCGATCGCCGCTGTCTCGGTACAGGCCATTTGCGCACCATTATTGTAGAGGGTTCCGGTTCATGTCTTGACGGGACAAATCCGCGCCTGTCGCCACTCAATCCTGGGCAACAGGGTGAAACTCACGGGCGGGCGATCGCGCTTGGCCGTTGCCCAAACCATTCCCTCGTCAGGGAGCGACAATAAGAATCCATGAAAAGAAGCCGCAGAGTAAGTAACTCGGCGGCTTGCGATCCCAACAGAAGCCAACATAGCCGGACTGCCTATCCCTGGCTCAATCAACAACCAGCGATCGCTCCCCTCACAGCGACAGGAAACGATGTCCGCAGCCTTTGCAACGATAGGGTCTGATGGGTGTCACGGTTAAGAGTTGCTCCGTGAGACCACTGCGCCGCGATCGCTTCGCCTCTGTAGACTTACAACGTCTACAGCGCTTGAAATACACGGCAGTTGAACTAGGCGCTTGACTAACCTGATTAACTAAGAAAACTTTTTCAGCCTCTTGTAGTGGCGGATTTCGCAATAAAAGGGACTTGTTCTGGGGAATCTTCTCAACTTGCACCCGCTGACGCTGCTGAGCCTCCAACTTGCCTCGGGGCTCCAAAAGCTCTTGTTGGATCGTTTCTGCCAGTGCTGTCAACGTGTTTTCAAGTAGGGCGATACGTTCTTCAGTCGCACTCTTTTTTTTCTCTAGAAAAAAATAAAAGTATTGATCCAGTAAATCTTGAATCTCACCTTGTTCTCGTATTTTTTCTACCACCGTATCTTGTTGGATAACATTGAGGTTAGATGACAGACCCATGACGCCCCCTACTCTTCTCGATTTACTTAGTCTTTGCCTGATATAAACTCACAGGATTGAACTTTGTGTACCCAAGTTGGCTATATAAATGTCACGTTGGCGAACCTAAATTATATAAAAGTAGGTCACTTCACCTGCCAGACTTTACCTAGCCTGCTTTACCGGACAAGACGGTCATACAGTTTTCAAGGGTAATACACCTAGTTTTTACTATTTCAACCGCGCTCATACTGCATTGCATACATTGACAACTATTTTTATTTAGTGAGATGATTTAATGAATTTTACTTATTATTACATAATGTCAAGTAGTCGCCAGGTTTGAGCTATTTTTTGGCAATTGGTATACGAGAATACGATTAAGTCAAGTGTTCGGATTGCAAAGATCAACTATTCTCAAAATCGTGAAGCGATAAGAGTAAAAATATCTCTGGAGCTAGATGCGCAGATCGTGGAAATGCTTGTACTGAGACTAACGCTTCTATGATGGATGACTTGACTTTTATCTGAATATTGAAAATTACCCAAAATTGTTTGCATGCCAGTTTTTGCAGAGTCGGGGACGTGGCTCAGAAGTCATGGAATTTCCGTTTTATATCGGAGTGGGAGCCTGGAAGCTTCACCCCCACGTTTTATTTGAATCGCTGGGCTATATGGCGGCTTTCCGGCTGTTGATGCGGAACGTGAAATCAGACAATATTCCGTTCTCCCAGCGCAGTACGGTGATGGTGGGTGGCTTGCTGGGGGCTATTGTTGGCGCTAAAGTCCTCGTCCTCTTGCAGCATCTTGATCTGTTGCAGCTGCACTGGCAGCAGTGGCTGCTGCTGCTGTCCCAGGGAAAAACGGTGGTGGGTGCTTTATTGGGGGCGGTGCTAGGGGTAGAGTTAACCAAGTCTCGCATTGGGCTGACCCAGTCCACTGGGGATGCATTCGTGTTTCCTTTGATCGCGGGAACTGCGATCGGACGGATGGGTTGCTTCCTGACGGGCCTCAGCGATCGCACCTATGGTGTCGCCACGGCCTTACCCTGGGGGATTGACTTCGGCGATGGCATTGCTCGACATCCCACTCAGCTCTACGAAATCCTCTTTCTGGTCAGTTTGGCGGTGGTGCTGTGGTTCCTCCGCACTAAGTCTTACCCTTCAGGGGTGATCTTTCAGCTTTACCTGAGCGCCTACCTGATCTTTCGGTTTGGCGTTGATTTCCTGAAGCCCGATTTTCATTTACTGTGGGGGATGAGCGCCATCCAGATCGCCTGCCTGCTGGGGCTGCTGTACTGTGCGCGCCAGCTTGCCACACTATTATCCTTCACGGTCAGGTAGCTCCATGCCTACACGTCCTTACCTGTTCTATGCGCTCACCAATAGCCTGTGCTCTCAGTGCTTGCATAAGGTCGAGGCCAAAATTATCTTTCAGGCGGGCGGTGTCTATCTGCTCAAGCACTGTCCGCAGCATGGTCGGGAAGAAGTCTTGATTGCGGATGATATTGACTACTATCGTCAGACCCAGGCTTTCATTAAGCCGGGAGATATGCCCCTGCGGTTTAATACTCCGATTCGGTATGGCTGCCCCTACGACTGCGGCCTGTGCCCGGATCATGAACAGCACAGCTGCCTCACCTTAATTGAACTCACGGATCGCTGTAACCTGACCTGTCCCATCTGCTATGCCGACTCTGGAGTGGAGGAGTTGGGCCAGGATCATCAGCCCCGCCGCCATCGCAGTCTGGCCGAGATTGAGCAGATGTTGGCAGCGGTGGTGGCCAATGAAGGGGAACCCCAGGTGGTGCAGCTGAGTGGCGGTGAACCAACGCTGCATCCTGAGTTTTTTCAAGTGCTGGACAGGGTTAAGGCTAGCCCGATCCAGCACCTGATGATTAATACCAATGGTCTGCGGATTGCTCAAGATGCTGACTTTTGCGATCGCCTCAGTCAGTACAAAGCAGGCACCGAAATTTATCTCCAGTTCGATAGCTTTGAGGCCGACACCTTGCGCGAATTGCGAGGGGCAGACCTGCGCTCTATCCGAGAACAGGCGATCGCCCGCCTGAACGAACTCAACTTCTCCACCACCCTGGTGGTGACCCTCAAGAAGGGGTTGAACGACCACGAGATTGGCAAGATTATTGACTATGCCCTGAAACAGCGCTGCGTGCGTGGCGTCACCTTCCAGCCCATCCAGAGTGCCGGACGTTTAGAGGGCTTCGACCCCAAACGCGATCGCTATACCCTGACCGAAGTGCGGCGCGCCATTCTAGAACAAAGCACTCACTTTCAGCCCCAGGATATCCTGCCCGTTCCCTGCCACCCTGATTCCTTAGCCATGGCCTATGCCCTGAAATTTCAGGGTCAGGTCATTCCGCTCACGGGACTGTTTGATACCCCCACCTTTGTGGATCTGATGCCCAACTCTGTGCTTTATGAACAGCATCCCGAAGTAAAGCAGCGCATTTTTGAGCTATTTGCCACGAATCACTCCCCTGAAACCGCGACGACCTCCCTCAAACAGCTGCTCTGCTGTTTACCTATGGTGCCTGTGCCCAACCACATCACCTACGAGAACATCTTTCGCATTATGATTGTGCAATTCCTCGATGCCTATAACTTTGACGTGCGGTCTGTGAAGCGCACCTGTATTCACATTGCTCAGCCCGACGGACGATTGATTCCCTTTGATACCTATAACCTGTTCTACCGTCCAGGCAGTGCGGGTTATGACCTCGTCGCTCAGATGCAGGCAGCAGTCCCCTAGACCTTCTAGGGCAAGGCTTTCAAGAATATTCTACAAAACTCTGTCATGGCTGCTAATCACGAAATCTTAGAGGTCGTCAAAGGGGCGCTACTGCTGCTGGGCTGTCATGGGCTGCTGGGGCTGTTTATTTTCGGCCTGGGTTTTTTGGTGTCGATGTTTCAAGGCGGCTATGCCTTTCTGATGGTCTGGATTGTTGGCGGGGTCGGTTTCCTATTCTGGCAGCTCCTGTATGTTTTGCCCCTCGTCATTTGGCTGCAACGGCGTGGGAAGGTGGGCATGGTCAAGGGCGTAGTCATCATGGCCGTCTTGACGGCACTGGTAAACGGTGCCTGCTACCTCTCTTTCTTTGCGCGCTAAGCTGGCAAGTGCTAGCTGGGGGGTCTGCCCAGCTTACGATCTATTTCCCTGCTGACCATCCAGACAAAAGGGCAGACAAAAGGGGAGCCCTGGATATTAGATTGGCTATTGTGAACGAAGGGGAGACTGCACATCCTCTGTTGTTTGGATTGAGAGGATGGGACAATGGCGGATAAATCCTTTGCTGAACCGAGTCAGTCTCATGTTTCCCTGGGGAAAGGGTTGCGGGGCGTTATATTTCTGGTGCCAACCCTCCTGATAATCGGCATCCTCTGGGCACCGCTGCTGGTCGCCTTAGAGTCGGGTGCCCTCTTGTTTCCGATTGTGGTAGCGCTGGTTCTGGGCTTGTGGAATGTTCTGGTCGGGGGAATTCGGGTGGCGTCTCAGTGGGAGCGCGGCGTTGTGCTCCAGCTCGGTCACTTTAAATCTATCCGGGGTCCCGGCCTATTCTACGTGATTCCGATCATTGAGTATGTGCGCTTTATCGATACGCGCATTTCTGTAATTAATATCCCGCTGCAAAAGGTGATCACCCGCGATAATGTGCCAGCAGAGGTAGAAGGTGCCCTGTTTTTCAAGGTCACAAACCCGGCGAAAGCGGTCATTGCCATTGAGGACTTTCGGTTTGCGATCGCCCAGTTTGCCCAGGCCGCGCTCCGGGACGTCATTGGCGGTCTGAACCTAGACGATCTGCTCTCGGAACGGGAGCATATTCAGCAGGCCATCGTGGCTAGTGTGCAGGAACGTATCCAGGAATGGGGCCTTCATGTTGATTCAATCCGCCTCCAGGACATTGAGCTACCCGAAGACCTGAAGCGGATGATGTCGCGCCAAGCCTCGGCGGAGCGCGAAAAGCGAGCGACCATCACAAAATCGGAAGGTGATAAACTAGCCGCCCAGAATCTAACAGACGCCGCAGCCCTCATGGAACAGAACCCGATCTCCCTGGAGCTCCGCACACTGCAAAGTATCGATGGCTTGGGCGCTAGCCCCTCTAATACCGTTATATTGTTCCCAGTTGAGTTAGCGCGACTGCTCAAGGGCATCCAGAGCCAAGTATCAGACCAGGACTAATCTCTTGAATTTAGTCGTTAGCAGTATGTCAGTGATGCAGATCACCGTGTAGGAGTGATTTCTGTCACTCAAGCCAGTACATACAGTTGCCATACTACAGGTGGCTCAGGTTTCTGAGTCATCAATGGGGAACACACAGCAGGCCGGCAGACTTGAATGAGTTTGTCGGTTTTTTATGGAATTGCCCCAGTCCTAACGCATCATGCCCATGGTATGTTTCCAGGACAGTTCCTTACGCAAAAGGTCTAGCGCCCGGCGATCGCCGTCTTGAAACAGGGGCATAATTTGTCCTAGTACCTGCTCCACCAGTTCCGACGCAAAAATACCAGCGGAACGCATGACATGGGAGTAGTAGCAAAACTGAGGTTGACGCTCTACATTTTGGTGGAACGCATGAACTTCCCAATCAGCCATGCAATAAACCGATGTATTCACGGGCACCACAACCCGAGGAATCCCCTGGCAGCCAAAGCCTTGATTGGACGCTGCCGCATCAAGCGTTAAGGTGCCAATTAAAACAGTCCACAGCAGCGTGCGCGTTTCCCGAATCAGGTCAGGTGTAAACAGCGGATCTGGCTCACTGACCAATCGCGGCCCGCTGTTCAGGTAGGCCGGGTTAAAGAGCTGAGAATTATAAATGAGACCAACGGCCCAGTGCCGATCCGGCGTTTCAAGCTTGACGAAGGAGCCAAATCCATAGGTGTCTGGCGCTGGGGGTGTCGACACGTCCATGACATCATCTATCTGGACAATATAGTCGCAGTGAGAATTCGACTTAACTACTTTTCCCAGCTTCATCTGCGTCATCCTGTGGTTATGCACCACAGCATACAGTGCCCTGCATCGGCTGCACAGTCAGCTGAGGGATAACTCTGCCTTTACAGGAGGGCCATAGCCCAAAGGAGGCTAGCCCTGTCAGGGTAGCCTGCCTGAAACCGTACTAGAGGTTTCTCGATTGTGCTTGAAAAGTATGACTGCCAGACAAGGGACGACTAGCCCTGAGCTGGATCAGGATTTAAGCTTTAGATTTTATGTGCAAAGCTTCTCCAAAAGCGTCCCTAAAGGAGAAAACGAATGTTTTGAGTGAGCTGCCCCATGAAAAACTTAAAACCTAAAACTGGCTTGTGATATTGCACGGAGTCATGAACCGCAGCGGCCTAAGACATTCCCTGAATGAGGAAATCAAAGTAAGGCGCGGCTTCCGCAGCTTCTTCGTCAGTCAGGAGCGCTAGGGCAGCATCCTTCAGGCAGCGAATGGCCTCCGCCATGCCAGGAACCGGTACCCCGAGAGAGTTGTACATTTCTCGAGCACCAATTAAACCAATTTTTTCGATGGGGTCTTTGTCGCCTGCAATCAGCCCATAGGTTACCAGCCGCATATACCAGCCGTAGTCCCGCAGGCATAACGCCCGTTCCCGACTGCCATAGGCATTGCCACCCGGGGCAATAAAGTCTGGGCGCTTTTGCCAGAGCTGGCGACTGGCCTGCTCAACCACGCGCTTTTCATTCTCGGCTAGGGTGTTCACAATATTCAGCCGCATCGCACCTGTCTCAAAAAAGTCAGAGATGCTCTTTAGCTCGCCCGCCGAGGGGTAGCGCAGCTCATCGTCGGCCTGTAGGACAACTTGACTGACAACACTCATAATGTTTTTGGCACCTTGTAATGTCACCTTGTAGTGTAGCGACTGGACTGAACCGAAAGAAAGAGATTCGCACCCTTCTCCCAGAAAAGCTTAATCATTTTCAACATCTTGACGAGTCGTCTGGAATTGACCATGGGTGGGACAGGGGGGTGCGGTAAGAGTACGGTCTAGCCAGCCGACTGCCTGCTGAAGCCGCACCTGGGCTTCTTCTGGCTGCTTATTGAGTAGGTACACAATGGCGGCGGCGGCTTGTTCCAGGGCGCGTGCCTGACGATTGGACTTCAGACGGTGCCATTTCTCTGGCGTGAGGGTGAGGGCCTGGGCTAGGGCCTGGGCCAAGCGGAGGGTGGACGGATCTGGCTCGGGTGTGACGACAGCGGCTGACGGCACCTGTTCGATGGGTGGCATAGATGTCATAGAAAAACCTTGAACCGTTGAGAACGATCTTATCGAAAATTCTTGCTAGAATGCCCTTAGCTTCACCTACGGCGTTGGTGACTGCCAATATGTTTTTGATCTATGTTTTTGACAAATAGGGAATAAAAGCTACCCGGCCACAGTAAACCAAGCACTGTACTTGGAAACTCAAAGCCGACTTGGCCAATTCCCACCTGGTTTATCCAGGTCCAAAACTGAGGTAAGACGGCGCTGCGGGGGAGCTATTTTTCAGGGATTGGTGTGCTTAGCCTGGGCAGCGTGCTGCCAACATTGATGAAAAAGGCAGCACCTCCACAAACAGAACTTCGAGACAATGCGATCGCCCTGCTCTCTTGGGTGCAGTTCTTTTGGGTGCAGTAGGCGTTCTGTAAAAAATGGCTGGATGGGGGCGGAGGGACTTGAACCCTCACGACCTTGCGGTCAACGGATTTTCATTCTCCTGCTGCTTTCGCAGCTGCCCATCGAACAACGTTTCCCATTAAACAATGTTCTGGCTTTGAGAATTGGACTCTCCCTTTACCCGCGCTTTGGCCTGATGTGGTCAAAGCGTGTGGGTAGCTCCCGTCGAGTCTCTGCACCTTCCGAACATGGCTCAGTGGTTACTGAGGTAGTGATTCGGCTTGGCTCAGGATTGCCGTATCTAAAGAAATACTCAGACGTAGGTTTCCCTGAATTTGAGAGCCTTCACTTACAAAATTTCTTCTGTAAGGCCCAGTTTTCTAAGTCCGTAGCGTCTACCATTCCGCCACGCCCCCGAGTGCTTCATTAAGATATCACAATCCGATTGGGGTTTTGAGGTGCTGTCAATCTTGAGGACGGTTAACCGCGAAAGATTTGTGTCTGGGGGATAGCCAACGGTCTGGGTGGGTCTGAGCGTTTCCCTGGAGTGTCTGAAGGGTGAGCGGTGGAGTGGCACAATGGCGATGGGGAAATGGGACATAAGCGATGCCAGGGCCACGGAAACAGTTTGGACAGCATTGGCTGCGCAGTCAAAAGGCTCTCGATCGCATTGTGGCGGCGGCGGCGCTCCAGGCGGGCGATCGCGTCTTGGAGATTGGGCCAGGACAGGGGGCGCTCACTCGGCTGCTGCTGCAAACCCCAGCCACGGTGGTGGCCGTTGAAATTGACCGTGATTTGGTGCCCAAGCTGGCGCGGCAGTTTGGTAGTCACCCTAACTTTTTGCTGCTGGAAGGGGACATCTTAGCCCTGGACCTCAAGACCATCCTGCAACCCGAGCATTGGCCGAATAAGGTTGTGGCCAATATCCCTTACAACATCACAGGGCCAATTTTAGAGAAGGTGCTAGGCACGGTGGCTCACCCCACGTCGCCGCCCTTTCAGTCGGCTGTGCTGCTGGTGCAGAAGGAGGTGGCTCAGCGCATTACGGCGCTTCCCCATTCCAAAGCCTACGGAGCGCTGTCGGTCAACTGTCAATACTTGGCCCAGTGTGACTGGATCTGTGATGTGCCCGCCAAGGCCTTTTCACCGCCGCCCAAGGTGGATTCGGCGGTGGTGCGTTTACAGCCCCGACCTTACCCCGACCCGGTGGACGACCCGCGCTGGTTTGGCCGATTGCTGAAGCTGGGGTTTCAAACTCGTCGTAAAATGTTACGCAATAATTTGCAGTCAGTGGTAGAACGCGATCGCTTAGCCGTCATACTGGAGCAGTTGGAGGCCAGTCCCCAAGCCCGTGCTGAGGAGCTGAGTGTGGCCCAGTGGGTGGCACTGAGTCGCAGGCTGGTACCGGATGCGCCCCGAGAAACGGCGCGCTAAAAAACCTTACTGAACCTGACCATGCGAACCTATCAGTTGATTGCGCCCGCCAAAGTAAATCTCCTGCTGGAAGTGATTGGCAGTCGTCCCGATGGCTACCATGAACTGGTGATGGTGTTGCAGAGCATCGATTTGGCCGATGAACTGCTGCTGCGACCCTTGGCAGGGCATCAGGTGAGGCTGGTTTGCGATCATCCGCAAGTGCCCCAGGATCAGAGTAACCTGGCGGTCAAAGCGGCCAAGCTCATGCAGTCTACGTTTCCAGACCAGGCCAGCGGGGTTGAAATTCAGCTGCGGAAGCAGATCCCCATTGGGGCGGGGTTGGCGGGGGGCTCAACGGATGCCGCTGCGGTGCTGGTGGGCCTAGATTTGATGTGGAATTTAGGATTGACCCAGGATGAACTGCATCCTCTAGCGGCGAAGTTGGGGTCGGATGTCCCGTTTTGCATCAGTGGTGGGACGGCGTTAGCCCTGGGGCGCGGTGAGGAACTTTCACCCTTGCCGGATTTGGATCGGCTGTATGCGGTGTTGGCCAAGTATCGCAGCTTGGCGGTTTCGACGCCCTGGGCCTATCAAACCTATCGCCAGCAGTTTCAGGCGACCTATGCCCAAACCGCTGCCGAACAAGATGAGCGCCGCCGGAATGGCCCGTCTGTGCCGCTGCTATCGGCGATCGCCCATCGGGATCCCGTGCAAATTGGGCAAGCACTCCACAACGATCTTGAGAAAGTAGTGCTGCCTGAACAGTCTGCCGTGGCTCACCTGCGCGAAACCCTGGCCCAGATGCCAGTTTTGGGTACGATGATGTCAGGGTCAGGGCCAACGGTATTTGCCCTCACTGAAACGCGCGAGGCAGCGCAGCAGGTGGCGACAGCGCTACAGCTGGAAATTCCCGATCCAGATCTAGAGGTGTGGGTGACGAAGTTTATTCCAAGCGGCATCCAGATTGCTGACCTAGCCCTCTAGCGTTCTTGCCTGGGTACGGTTCTGGGCGGTGGCTGGCGATGGCCATAAAGAAATGGCCCCAAAGAAATGACTCCAAAGAAATGACTCTAGAAAGAGCGGCATCAGGACAAAGGGCAGCCGTCCGCAGCCGCAATCTTCTTCAGCTGCGTTTGAAGTAGTGGGTCAAACAGTGCTGCAAAACTTCCTGATGGTTGAAGGCCAGAGGCATGGCGAGGGCATCTGCCAGAGAGACCCACTGCGTTGCAGCGACTTCTGAGGTGGGGACTTGAGGAATTAGGGGGGGAAGTTCGTCAGCTTCGTTTCCAGCTAACAGCACAGGAAACCGCAGGGTAACGTTTTGCTGACGCACAGGCTGGCTGGAAATGAAGTAGGGGTCTGTTAGAGAGCCGTGCAGGTGGTAGCGATCTTTGAGGGCCAGTAGGTTGAGCCCCAGTTCTTCCCAGACCTCCCGAATCAGCGCTTCGCCAACGGTTTCGCCGTAGTCGAGGTAGCCCCCCGGCAATCCCCACTTGCCGACTTCGGTGGGGAGGGCGGTGCCCCGCAGACCTAGGGGCACATAGGCGCGATGGCCGAGCTGCACAATGATAATGCCCAACACGGTGACACTACGGCTAATCCAGTATTCCTGGCCATCCACCGTTAAGCAACGATTGGGGGTGTTATTGAACTTCATTGCTGTTCTAGAATTAAGGCTGCATACTTACTAAGTCAAACATACCGTTACTTCAGTCTTAATTTTTGAATAGAAACCATCTTGGGACTGTTTGACGGAACAATTCAACAGCAATTGTAACGACTCTAACTCTAGACATCTTTATCTTTTCTAAAGACAGGACAGTTGCCAGTATGGAAGGATTTGATGTATTGTCGTTCTTCAAGATATAGCGTTGAATATTTACTGGGAAATTTAGATTTTTTGCCATTCAAGCAAGCATTTCTCAAAGTCAGATTTTGTGATGTTTCCTTATGAAAATCAAATGATGAAAAAGTATAAATTCAGGCCATTCAAGGACATCAGAATATATTTATTCTCATTATCTGCAATTCTTGGAATGAGCCTGACAGCTATTCCTTCGTCTGCGGCAGAGAAAGAAGTTTGTGTGCTAGCGAAATCAGGTGAAAAAGTCTGTGGTAAGTTGATCCAGCCTAACGCATCTAACCCTGTAGAATTATCTAGGACTTCTCAGTCCTCTGCAAGATTAGAATTTAAGTCAGGCGATATTATTAATGTTGATCTTCTTAAATGTTCTAATTATGCGGGCCAAGTTCAGTGCAAGTTCTCTCTTTCTAGAGTTGATCAAAAGCCACAGCCACCACAGCTTCGTTTTGTCAGTGATCTCGGAACTGAGGTATCTCAAGCAGTTGATGATCAAGGCGAAGAATACATAGCTTCGCAAATCACGATCGGTAGTTTCAGTCACAAAAGTCACATTGGCATGACAATACATCAAGGACGAACTATTTCAGCTACTTTAAGTTTCCCTATGCCTCCAAGCGTAGATTCAATAAAGAAAATAAATTTTATTATCAACAATCCTTACTTTAATAATGAGTTTCTGTCTGCAAGTTTCTCAGATGTCAGTATTTCTCGCTAGCATAGTGACTTTAGTTGATTTGCAAGAATTGTTCTAAGCAGAAGTCTGAAGGCAGCGATTTTTAGGCTTGTGTCTTTTATAAACTATTTCAGATTGCTGTCACTTTTAATTGACGTGATCAAGGCTTTATTGAAAGAAACTACCAGAGTTGCCCGCTCTCGGAATATGAATTGTAAGGCTGATTTTTGGGTGGCTCTAACCCCTCTAAGCTTTGTCCTGTAGGTACTGGCAACGAAGGAGAGTGTGACTGCTCTGCTTGATGAGGTGGTGCTAAACTCAGCACCTCGCCCATATTGACATAGGGTCGTGCCATGGTTTCATTCAGGGGTTCTACCGTGCCCGTCCGCATGTACAGCAGCTGCTGCAAGACCGTGACCGGGTCAACCCCTGGCTTCAGCGTGAACAACACATCCCGACAGCTGCCCCCCCGCTGATCGGCGACACAAATTACAGAGGCACTGTCAATACGGCCCGCGGTCAAGTAGTTTAACTGCCCTCGCTGGTAATGGGTTTGAAACTTCTGGGAAACCGTTTGGCAGCGCACCTCTGGGGAAAAGCCATCGGCTTCAAAATACTGCGATCGCCAATAGATGATTGGGATTGGCCCGCGTGAGGTATCGGCAATCGTCGTCGGCACCCCCTCCCGTTCCTGACAGGAAAAGCGCTGCTCTGCTCTGGCGCTAGAGGGAAGCACAATAGCACCACCAACCCACAGGACTGTCGCTAGGGTAACCCATCCTCCAAGACTGGCTAGTTTCATATCGAGGTCGCCTCCGCTGCACCTAGCCTAAGCATACTCAATTCAGCTAGGGTTTTGGCTCCAAAGCCACGTCAAGCGGGGTGGTGATCGGGACAGCCTGGGTCTCTAAAAAAGCCAGCACTTCATCGCACCAGTCAATCCATTCCTGCTCGTAGCGGATGCCGCGCCTTAAGGTGAGATAGCGAAATTGCTCCGCTATTGTCAAAGAATCTTGACGCGTGCAAGTGGCTTCCTTCTCACGGTACTGACGCAATTGCTCAGCGTGGCCCAGCCGACGATGCTCTAGCTCCTTCACCAAGAGCGATCGCGGCACATGATAGCCCGCGACCACCTTCACCAGCAGATCTTCACGCACAGGCGTGGGTTCAGAGGGCTCTGCAAACCACTGCATGAGTTCCGCTTGTCCCACTGGGGTGACCTGATACAGCTTTTTGTCGGGTTTCCCGGCCTGGGGCACCCGCTCAAACTTCACCCAGCCCTCGCGCTCCATCTTGGCGAGTTCCCGGTAAATCTGCTGCTGTGTCGCCCTCCAAAAATAGCTCACCGATTCCTCAAACCGTTTACTCAGGTCATAGCCACTGTGAGGACTCTCCAACAAGACGGCCATAATCGTGTGGGCTAATGACATGGGCGATCGCTATCTGATATTGACATATCCAACAAGTTGAGTATAAGCTGCATCACTATAGGAAACAAGTTGTATAGCAACAAGTTGAGTATCCTGCCATGCCGTCTGATTCTCGCGCTGAGGCTCAGGTTCACGATGAAGCGGCTCAGGGGGTGCCGCAGGAGCGGCGTGCTCCAGGTTCTTGGACGAGACGCCCCGGTTGGCACTGGGCCTTGATGGGGCTGCTGGTGGCGGCCCTCTTTCCGGCCTTAGCCATTTTTAAAACCGTGGGTCAGGCCTCGACAGAGCAGGCTGCTGCCCGTGCGGCATTGGCGGTGCGAGCGATCCGTCTCCAGCCCGTTTCAGACTATACCCTCTCCACCTCCTATGCTGGCGAGATTGTGGCGCGACGCACGAGTAGTTTAGGGTTTGAGCAACCCGGCACCATTATTTCTATTGATGTTGAGGAGGGCGATCGCGTCCAGGCTGGGCAAGTGATCGCGCGGCAGGATACCCGCAGCTTGCTGGCCCAGCGGCAGCAGGTGCAGGCCCAGATTGCCCAGGCTGTGGCCCAGCTGGAGGAACGGCAGGTCGGCCCCCGCCCGGAAGACATTGCGGCGGCGCGGGCACAGGTGGCGGATTTAGAGCAGCAGCTACTGCTGGCCCAGCGCCAGCGAGAACGCCGGGAATTCTTGTATAAAGCGGGGGCGATTTCCCAGGAGGCGCTCGATGAAAAGGACTTTGGCTCCAGCGCCTTGGCAAGTCGGCGCGATCAGGCCCAAAGTCAGCTCGACGAGCTTTTGGCGGGAACGCGCCCCGAACAGATTGCCGCCCAAGCCGCCCAGGTCAAACAGCTAGAGGCCAGTTTGGCGGCAATTGATATTCAGCTGGCCAAAAGTGTCTTAAAGGCACCCTTCAACGGTCAGATTGCAGCGCGACTGGTGGATGAAGGCGTGGTGGCCAGTGCCGGACAGTCAGTGTTGCGTCTCGTGGAGGACGGGCTGCTGGAAGCGCGGGTTGGGGTGCCAGTGTCTGTAGCCCAGCGGCTGAAGCCGGGACAGCGCCAGCTGATTCAGGCGGGGAGTCGCACTGTGCCTGGGGAAATTGCTGCGCTTTTGCCCGAGGTGGATGGGGCCAGCCGCACCGTCACGGTTGTCGTCCAGATGACCCCGGAGGCGGATCTGGCAATTGGGCAAACGGCCCGTCTCGGGATTCAGCAAACCCAGACTGCGTCGGGATACTGGCTTCCGGCTACGGCTTTGGTGGCCGGGGAACGGGGGCTGTGGTCGGCCTATGTGCTGAAGGCCGTGGATGATGTCGCTGACCGCGATAACCGCTATGAGGTGGTGCGGCGGGATGTGGAAGTGCTGCACACTGAAGGCGATCGCGTTTTGGTGCGGGGGATGGTGCGGCGTGGGGAACGGGTGATTGCCAGTGGCGTGCATCGGGTCGTGCCGGGTCAGCAGGTCACGATTCAGGGGCAATAAACGCCTGTGGCTTAACGGATTGCTTTTTCTGTCGCGTCTTATCCAGGATTTGCCATGCAGCTCCTTCGACTCCTGCTCAAGACTTCGCCCATTCAGTTTAGTCTGGCGGCCCTGACGGGTTTACTGTCCGGGGCTAGCAGTGCAGGGCTGATCGCCACGATCAACCTCGCGCTCCAGAACCTGACCCAAATTCCAGGCTGGTTGCCCTGGCTCTTTGTCGGCCTTTGCCTACTCCTGCTGGTGACGGCTACGGCCTCCCAGGTTCTGCTGTCGGCGCTGGCGCAAACGGTGGTCTATCGGCTGCTGCTGAAGTTGTCCCGACGGATTTTAGCGTCTCCCCTGCATCATCTGGAGCAGGTGGGCACGGCGAAGCTGATGGCGGTGCTGACCGAAGATATTGAGGCGATCGCGGCGGCTTCGGCTACCTTCTCGGCCCTGAGTATTAATCTGTCTTTGCTGTTGGGGTGCTTGGTCTACCTCGGCTGGCTGTCGGTGCCAGTGTTGCTGTTCGTGCTGCTGTTTTTGGGACTGGGCATTGTCATTGTGCAGGTTTTACTAAATCAGGGTCGCTTGGCGCTGAGACGGGCGCGCCAGGAACAAGACAGTCTGTTTCGCCATTTCCAGGCCATTACGGCTGGGGTCAAGGAACTCAAGCTGCATCAGCCGCGACGGCGGGCTTTTTTAAAGGAAGATCTCCAGCCCACCGCTGCGGCATTTCGCCAGCACTGGGTACGGGGCATGACCATTTTTTCCCTAGCCGGTGGACTGGGGCTGGTGCTAATTTTTGTGCCCTTGGGGCTTCTGCTGTTTGTGCTGCCCCAGTTTGCTACCCTGTCTGGGGCGTTGCTCTCCAGCTATGCCCTCACAATTTTGTTTCTGCTGACGCCCCTGCGTGCTATTTTGCTGAGTCTGCCGCAGCTCAGTCAGGCCAATGTTTCCTTTGCCAAAATCGAAAGCCTGGGGCTGTCGCTCCAGGCCCAAACCACAGAACCGCTGCAGGGACAGCTCCTAGGACAACCCCCAGAACAACCCCCAGGGCAACCCCCAAAGCAACCCAGACCCTGGCAGCGGCTGACCCTCGATCACATCACCCACACCTACCGCACCGACAGCGACGATCATCCCTTTACCCTCGGCCCCATCCACCTCACCCTGAATGCGGGTGAACTGGTGTTTATTGTGGGGGGCAATGGCAGCGGTAAGTCCACCCTCGTCAAGCTGATCACGGGCCTTTATGCCCCCGAGTCCGGGCAAATAGTGCTGGATGAAGAGCCCATTGGCGATCGCAACCGGGAAGCCTACCGCCAGTATTTTTCGGTGGTTTTTGCGGATTTCTTTTTGTTTGAGCGACTCTTGGGCTTGACCACAAACGACAGCGATCGCCAGGCCGAAACCTACCTGAAGCTGCTGGAGCTGGAGCGTAAAGTTGAGGTGCGCGACGGGCAGCTTTCCACCCTGAACCTGTCCCAGGGACAGCGCAAGCGTTTGGCACTCTTGACTGCGTACCTCGAAGATCGGCCCATCTATGTGTTTGACGAGTGGGCTTCAGATCAAGATCCAGTGTTTAAGGCCGTATTCTACGAGCACCTGCTCCCGGCGCTAAAGCAGCGGGGCAAAACGGTGCTAGTGGTCAGCCACGACGATCGCTACTTTGCCCAAGCCGACCGCCTGATCAAGCTCGACTATGGCCAGGTCATTCAAGATCGCCCCGTTGTTACCCCCACCCCCAGCGATGCTTAATCTGTTCTACCGCAACCGCCAGCTCTTGCTGCTGACCCTCACCCTGATTTTGGTTTGGGGACTGTCAGCCTTTTTTACCCTGCCCCGCCTGGAAGATCCAGAAATTGTGCAGCGGGCCGCTAGCATTACCACCTTTTTACCGGGGGCCAGTGCCGAACGGGTGGAGTCGCTGGTCACGGATAAAATTGAGACGGAACTGCTGGAGATCGAAGAAATTGATGAGCTGGAGTCGACCTCTAGCCCGGGTGTTTCGGTGGTCATCATTGAGCTGAAGGAGAATGTTGTCAACGTTGCCCCGGTCTGGGCTAGGGTGCGCAGCAAGCTTCAGGATGTGGAGCCACTGCTGCCTCCAGAAGCGTCCGAGCCAGACTATGAAGATATCCGCGTCAAAGCCTCGGCGCTGATTGTGGGCCTCACTTGGACTCTGGATAGCTCACCCAACTACACCATCCTGGGGCGGGTGGCGATGGGCCTAGAGGATCGACTGCGCGCGATTCCAGGGACGGACAGGGTGGAGCTGTTTGGCGAACCGACTGAGGAAATTCAGGTAGAAATTGCGCCAGCGGAGCTTGTGGATTTAGGGCTGACGGTTCCTCAGCTGGCCCAGCAAATCCAGGCGAGCGATGCCAAGGTGTCAGCCGGACAATTGCGGGGCGATCGCAATCAGTTTTTGCTGGAAGTTGATAGTGCCCTGCAATCCCTGGAGCGGGTGCGGCAGATTCCGATTCAGGTGGGCAATGGTGGTCAGGTGGCTCAGCTCGGTACCATTGCCCAGGTTTCCAAGGGAGTGCGAGAACCCGTCTCGGATTTAACCCTGGTGCAGGGACAGCCCGCCGTGGTGCTGTCGGCCACGGTGGAGTCTGGGCAGCGGGTTGATCAATGGGCGGCGCAGGCTCGTCAGGTTCTAGAGGTATTTCAGGGTGAGCTTTCCGATGGGCTGGGGTTGGCGGTGGTGCTCGATCAGAGTCGCTACGTGCAGGCACGGCTCAACGGCGTCATCGGCAATCTGATGCTGGGTTCGGTGCTGGTGGTGGCGATTTCCTTTGTGCTGCTGGGCTGGCAGTCGGCGCTGATTGTGGGGTCGGCCCTGCCCCTGGTCACCCTGATGGTGTTTGGTGGCATGAAGGTGCTGGGCATCCCCCTGCACCAAATGTCCGTGACGGGACTGATCATTGCCCTGGGTCTGCTGATTGACAATGCCATTATTGTGGTCGATGAGGTGCAGACTCACCTTAAACGGGGACTTAACCCCGCGATCGCCGTGCAGCAAACCGGGCAACATCTGGCGATTCCGCTGCTGGCTTCGACCTTCACCACAGTCCTGGCCTTTTTGCCCATTGCCCTGTCTCCGGGGGGGACGGGTGAGTTTATCGGGACCATCGGCAGCACCGTGATCCTGGCCTTGTGCAGCTCCTTGGCCCTTTCCTTAACGGTGATTGCGGCCCTCACAGGACGCTGGTCGCGCTGGCGTCGTCCCCAGGGCGACCAGCGTCCCCACTGGTACACCGATGGCCTGTCTTTGTCCTGGCTCACCGCTGCCTATCGCTGGAGCCTCAGGCAGGTGTTTCGACGGCCCGTTTTGGGTATTGTCCTCTCTCTGGTGTTGCCCTTGGTTGGCTTAGTCCAGATGGGAACGCTAGAGCAGCAGTTCTTTCCACCCACCAACCGGGATCAGTTTCAGGTACAGGTTGAGTTCCCCGCCCAAACGGCGATCGCCCAAACCCAGGCCCAGGTGATGCAGATCCGCGATCGGATGCGACAGCACCCTGAGGTGGAGGACGTGCACTGGTTTTTGGGGCAGAGTGCGCCTTCGTTTTTTTATAACGTGGTAGGACGCCGCCGGAATGCGGCTGACTACGGGCAGGGTATTGTCCAGCTTCGCGATACTCAAAATCTGCGTCAGACCATTCAAACCCTGCAAACTGAACTGGATCAAGATTTTCCCGATGCCCAAATCTTGGTCAAACAACTGGAACAGGGGCCACCCTTTGGGGCACCCATTGAGGTGGAAATTTTTGGCCCCGATATGGCCCAGCTACGGGCCATCGGCAACCAGCTGCGAGCCGAACTCGCTCAGATTGAGGGCGTGATCCACACCCGCGCCGACCTCACCGAAGCGCTGCCGAAGCTGGCCCTCACGGTGGACGAAGCCCAGGCCCGTCGGGCCGGACTAGATAATGGGGCGATCGCCAATCAGTTAAACGCAGCCTTAGAGGGTACCGTCGGGGGCTCGATTCTAGAAGCGACTGAAGACCTGCCCGTGCGGGTGCGCCTGTCCAATGCCCAGCGCTCAAGCCTGGACAGCATCACGTCTTTAGAGCTATTGCCTGCGATCCCAGCAGCAGCCGGTCGGGCCGTGCCGTTCTCTGCCGTGGCTCAGGTTGACCTGGTGCCCGACATTGCTGCCATTCCGCGCCGGGATGGGCAGCGATTTAATACGGTGCAAGGCTATCTGGCCGCTGGGGAACTCCCAGATACGGTGCTCAAGCGTTTCCAGCAGCACCTAGAGCAACAGGGATTTACACTGCCAACGGGCTACCGACTGTCCTATGGGGGGGAAGCCGATGCCCGAGGGACTGCGGTTGGCAATCTCCTCTCGTTGGTGGGGGTGCTGCTGATTCTGATGACGGCAACCCTGGTGCTGTCCTTTAATTCCTTTGCCCTGGCGGGGCTGATTGCCGTGATTGCCGTCTGTAGCATTGGCCTGGGAGCCTTGGCCCTGAAGCTGTTTGGCTCGATTTTTGGCTTTACGGCGATCCTGGGCACCCTGGGACTGGTGGGACTCGCCATCAACGACTCCATCGTGGTGCTGGCGGCACTGCGGGAAGATCCCCTGGCCAGCCAAGGAGATGTGCGCGCCACTCAAGCCGTGGTGCTGAAATCCACCCGCCATGTGATTGCCACGACCTTGACCACCATTATGGGTTTTGTGCCCCTGATGCTCGATAAGACCGGGTTCTGGCCGCCCCTGGCGATCGCCATTGGCGGTGGCCTGGGTGGGGCTACCCTCTTGGCGCTCTACTTTATCCCTTCCGCCTATCTCCTGCTGCATCGCCAGCCACGGACTACCGTGCCCATGCTGCCTGTGTCTGACCCTACCCCTGTTCAGTCCTAAGGCTTATGGGCTCACAGTCTGGGCTCACAGTCTGGGCTCACAGTCTGGGCTCACAGTCTGGGGGCGACTGCTCAGCAAAGATGTCGATACCGGGCCGCAGCTGATTTGGGATGAAGGGTGTCTGAGAACTCGGGAACGCGCGGCGAGACTCTGGGGCGATCGCCGACCACAGGCCAGCGCGCAGCCACTGATAGCGCCCGACCACCCGCTCTGGCGTTTCGACCCTGAGGGACAGTCCCTGCATCAGCGGGCTCGGGTCAGTGGCTCCGAGGCAGGGAACGGGATCGAGCCCCAAGGACAGGGCCAGCTCAATGAGCGTACTCCACCAGCTGGAACTTTTACCGGTTGAGGCTCCCATCCATGCTGAAAACTGCTCGGGTCGGGACAGTAACCCCTGAAACAGGACTGGCGCTGAAACCACGGGCAGGCTGGCCAACAATGAGTCTTGCTGCATGCTGCTCAGCCATTGCTGGGTGGCTTGATCCAGAATTTCCTCGGCCAGGAAGTAGTGCGGCAGGTGGTCATAGAAAATAAACTGTTGTTCGTAACACCAGACGCCATCTAGCCGAAAGCGATCGCCGAGGACGTTCCAGAGGGCTGCACGATGGCGGTTGACCCAGGCCACCAGAAGCTTAAAAGAGCCCGCCGCCGGGTTGAGGATTGGGCCGTACGCTTGAGTGTCGAGGTGGAGTTCGCCCGCTGCCGTAAACCGGATGGAAACCTTGACTCCATCGACCTGCTCTGTGACGACGATGGGCTGGTCGTTGAGCTGGGTGAGCGGCAATTCGGTGCTGTCAGTGGACTGCCAGACAAACCCAACGGCAGCCGTGGTGTTGTGCAGGGAGGGAGACCCCAACATTACAGTATGCTCCTGTGACTCTGGCGGACGGAGAAGGTTGGCTGGAGCACAATGCTGGGCCTGTCTGGAACGGCTGTTTGGGGATTCAGGAGTTGGCACATCGGAGTTCTTTGAAAATAGGAGCCAGTAGCTTCAAGCTAAGGGGAAAGCCCATGTCCAGCAGCGATCGCCCTAGGCCACTCGCGGTGATTTGCGTCACTCTCTGAGGGTGCCCGGTTTCTGACTAAAAACTACGGTGGGGTTACGGCGCTCTAACAATTTCGCAAGAGATGATACCCTCATGAGGCAGTGGCATTGAACGCTGTGGTACGGTCAGCACCTTGATGCCTTTGAGGGAAGGGTGTTGGCATCGAGCAGTTAGGATGCTGCTTGTGCCCAGCGCTTCTTCAAGGCCCGCGACTGTGTTAAGCAACCTATTGAGCACTGTTTGAGGATGTCTATGTCAAACCGCACTATGCAGTCTTCCCAGCAGCAGTCTGTGCCGCCGTTATTGGTTGGGCGATCGCTGCGGTCTACCGTAACAGGGATGACGCTGGGTGTACTCAGCCTCATGGTTTTCGCTGCTCCGGTCATGGCTCACCACCCGCTGAAGGGTCGAGTGCCTGCCAATCTGTTTGAAGGGATTCTTTCGGGTTTAGCCCACCCGATTCTGGGGCCTGACCACTTTGCCTTTGTGGTAGCGGCTGGGCTGCTAGCCGTTCTCACGCAGCAGGGCATCTGGATTCCGGTTGGCTTTTGTCTGGCGGGTTTGGCTGGCACAGGTTTACATCTCATGCAGGTTGACTTACCTGCACCAGAATTTTTTATCGCACTGTCGGTCTTGACTTTTGGCCTGCTGCTGGCTCTGCGCCAGCGGCCTCAGGCTGGGGTGACAATTGGGTTGGGGGCGATCGCCGGACTATTCCACGGGTATGCCTACGGCGAAGCGATTATTGGAGCGACGATGATGCCCTTGGTCGCCTATCTGGTCGGCTTCACCTGCATTCAACTGGCGATCGCGCTAGTGGCCTATAGGATTGGCAAAGCGACGATGCCCCAACCTCAATCCCAGCCTGCCTTACCCTTGCGATTCGCTGGATTTGTGATCAGTGGGGCCGGAGCTGCGTTTCTATCGGCTGTCCTATTGGGCTAGAGCAACCTAAGGGAATGGAACTCGGGCAACAAGACAAGTAACAAAAGTTTGTGGGCGATTTTGCTATCAGCTGCGGCTCTCCGGTCGTTGACTCACTTTGCATCACAACTGACAGCTTAATAATCTGATGCTTGTGCAGCCTCTTTTAGTCTGAACTCATAGACTCTATCCTTTATGAGTTTTCGCCTTTATATGCTAACCAATGGCGGTGAGTATCGAGTCTATGCCCATACTTAACCACTTGCCCTTGCGTATTGAAATGCCAGATGTGTGTTTCATCTTCTTCAATAACTTTGACGCCTGTTGCCTTTACCGTTAGTTCCACATCAATAAGAACAACAACTATGTTGTTATTCTCCAAAAATGTTTTTGGCTCAAACTTATGTAACTCAAATTGCTCAAGGGATTCAAAAAACCTTGGCACGTTGGCTTTGCCATTCAGGAGTTGAAGCCACGGTACATTGGTATCAGAAATTCCGTACTCCCACACAATAGAATCTGCAAGATGCTCAAGAATAGCAGGAATATCGCCGCAACTAAAAGCAGCGTAGATCTGTTGAACTGTTGTGATATTTCCCATCACTGCCATCCATATCTTTAATTCGGAGGACTTAAATCCTTATGCTTGACTACACCCATAGCTATTACAGAAGTGCTCGAAGCTTTAATTGAGCGGTGATGAGTTAGTTGCTAACTTCTCCAAGTAACCTAGCTTACTACGACTGCTGGCTAACTTTCAGATAGGTGGCGATTCTGCCGGGTCTGACTCAGCTTCTGCTTCTAGTGTTTCTAGCATAAACTGGCGAGCTAAGCGGTTATAGGTTCCTGGCCCCATAAACTGCGGGTAGCGATGAAAGCGATCCTGAACCCAAACCAGTTCTTCATCTTCTAGAATACGAACTTCCTGAAAAATGCCTTTGCAGGTGGGAACCAAGGCTTTCGCCTGCTCTAGGGCATCAGTCCAACGCTCAAACGCTTGCTCAAAGTTGGGAGCCGTTACTGTAAAGGTCATGGGGGCAATCGCAGAGATAGGAGAGATCATCGCTCCTTTATTATGACCCCTGCAATTCTCATCCGGCAGGGTGCTCCCCCGTTGTCAGATCAGGTACGCTGCGTTGAATGACTGGGTGGCTAGCGGTTCTTTCCAGACTAACCAGTCCCGCGAAATAGCCCTTGCGGTTTAAACAGCAGGACAATGACCATCACCACCAAGGCCACGGCCAGCTTATACTCAGACCCCAGGAGCGGAATACTCACTTCCTGGGCAATGCCAATGATAAAGGCTCCGAGTACGGCCCCGTAGGGGTTCCCAATTCCGCCTAAAATAATTGCCGCAAACATCGGCAGCAGTAGAAACCACCCCATATTCGGACGCACTGCAGTAATCAAACCATACATGCCCCCGGACAGTGCGGTGAGGCCCCCAGCAATCACCCAAGTCCACAGGACCACCCGCTCAACATCAATCCCGGAAACCCTGGCTAGGTCGAGGTCATCGGCAACGGCCCGCATTGCTTTACCAATCTTGGTGTTTTGCAGTAACAGGTGGAGGCCCAAGACCGCAACCAGCGCCAGTACAATGACCACCACCCGGTAAAACGGCACCCGCAGCCCAAACAGATTCAGCGCTTCTTCGACGGGCAGATCATAGCTCTGGTTCGCACCTCCCCACACAAAAATAACGCCATTGCGGATGAAGAGCGCCAGCCCAATAGAAATAATAATCAGGGTGGTTGAGGTGGCTCGTTTTTCCCGCATCGGCCGCCAAATCAGGACTTCACTCAGTAAAAAAGCCAGGATGGTCAGCACACTCCCCAACAGAATGGCAACGGTAATCTTGGTATTGACCCCTAAGCCACCCAGCATCGGCACTAAGACCTGATTATCTAACAGGAGCGCCAGATAGGCTCCGAGGGTCATAAAATCGCCGTGGGCAAAATTAGGCAGTCGTAAGATGCCGTTGGTCAGGGTCAACCCCACCGCAGCCAAGGCAATAATGGAGCCGACAGCAACGCCATTGATGACAAGCTGTGCAAGTTCTAAGGTCATCCTGAAATCCAGAGCAGCACGAAGATTTGTGCAAAATAGCTCCCTCAATGTACCAGGATTTTGTCAGTTGTTTTCTTGCCCGTTTAGCTCAGTCACCAGATTCCAGGACTGAGCGCTGCATAGTCTGAGGGGGGCTTAACAGGCTGACGATGTTACGGCGATCGCCCCTGCTGCTTCAAGGTGAGCGATCGTCCTGGCAGCCACTTGGACGCCTACCTGTAAAATTCGCCCTGAGTCTTCGTTAGGGCAGCTTAGGCCGCAGCGCAGATTGCGCCCCGCAGCGACAATGCTGCTTCGCGGGATTCCAACAGCGAAAACACCTGATCTAAGCCCGTTATTTCTAAAACAATCCTGACTCCCTCAGTCAAGGCACAGAAGTCAAGGGTGCCCCTGGCCTGCCCGACCTGCTTTTGCAGCTTCACCAAAAAGCCCAGACCTCGACTATCAATTAGGGTCAACGCCGAGCAGTCAATAATGATTAGCGGGGTCGGCTGCTTTAAATAGTCTTGCAAGGATGCCTGAAGGGTTTCGACCGCTGGGCCATCCAATAAACCACTCGGACAAATAATCAATGGGGCAGTCATGGGGGGTACCTAAGATGCTCGGAATTCCATGGTGCCTCTAGCGGTAAACCTTAGGAATGAAACACCATGCCTATAGGGTTACCCGAATTTTGCTAATTTCTGACATTGCTCCATAAATCTCTGGGCGCTTGCCCTGCCCAGGCCAACGATTGGGCAGGGCAAGCGCGAGGATTGCCTACCCTCCCTGAAAATCAGCGGTTGATGGGGCAAATTGCGCTAGGACAACCCAGGGCTTGCCCGTCATCAACGGGTTGTTACCTCGCTCAGTTCAAATCGCTGACGTTGGCGTTCAGCCATCCAACAGGTAATGTCCCAAACATCGGCAACGGGCATATTCGTGTAGGGCAGCGTTTGCATGTACCCATCCTGCAAAAACTCAGGCATCATGGTGACTCGGGCTAGGCCGCGCTGGGCCTGTTTCTGCCAGATCAGATCCCACCAGCGTTCATGGCTAGCTAATGCCTGGGCATATTCAGGGGCACGGGGCTCTGGGACTTGTGCATGCTGCGGGTACCCGACCCGACATTGAATGTGTAGGGCACGTTCGGCACAGAGTTCTAAGATTGACCATTCGCTATCCAGTAACCGTTCGCAGACAACGCACCAGTGGCTGAAGTCACAGGTTAGTTTCATCTCTGGGAACTGATGGAGTAGGTCGCGGGTAATCCAGGGGTTAAACAGAGAGCGGCCCCGGTGGGTCTCGAAGCTGATGGGAATGCCAGCGGTGCGCTCTAGGTCGAGGGCTTGGCCAAAGAAATCGACATGCTGCTGCCACGACCAGGCATCATAGCCGCACAGGCTGGAAACAAATAGGGCGTTCATCTCAGCGGCATGGTTGACTGTCCACCGTAAGTCGTTGAGGTGATCGTCAATACTTTTACTGGCGCGGGGAATCCACCAGTCGGTTGGGCTACTGGGGTCGCCCCCAGTGGTTGCTTCGGCAATAAAAACAAGCCCGCTGTCTGCCAGCTTCTGACGTAAGTGCCGCCGTTGCGCCGCTGCTTGTGGAATGGGGCCTTCAATGCCATCAAACTGGTGGGTCAGGGTCTGCTGAATCAGTCCGTCAAGGTCGGGTGGCCCTGTCCAATGCGATCGCAGCATTAAAAGTTCCATAAAGGTTCCGTAAAATGAACGGTCTTAGGGCGCTAAGAAGATTTTGGTGTTGGCGTCGCTCTGCTTTTACGGGCTTCCACAAAGCGCCAGAGCTTGTACAGTAAAAATCCTAAAATTCCGGTGACGATGACACCTGCCACAATCGGAAGCGTAATGGCAAGGGCAGAGAGTATCACTGCAATCAGCAGTTCTGCTGCCGCAAAAATTGGGTTGCCGAATCCTCCAGTCGCTAGGGTCGAGGTGCCCCGTAACAGATTCAGCACGGTTTTCGTGAACCCTGCGGTGCCACCCCCCGCCACGAACGCCAGCGTCCATTTGATCAACGGATCCATCTCGGGGGCCAAAGATGCCGTCATGACTGTTCCTGCAAGCACTGCGGCTGGGGTGGCGACCAGGTCGAGCAGGTGGTCTAATCCTGGCAGGGCATAGCCCAAGACTTCTAAGCAGACAGCGATCGCCGATAGTCCCAGTGCCTGTGGCGTTTCCAGCCCGTCAAAATGGGTGGGTAAGTCTACATGCCCAAAGACAGCTGCCACACTCAAAACCAGCAGCGGTACAAAGACCCGAAACCCGGCAGCACTGCTCAACCCGATGGCTAACAACAGTTCGATGAGCGTATCGAGATTAAAGAGGGTTGACACTGAATGACCTGATTACCCCGCAGCCTTTACTTCAGAAGTTAGCAAATGCTGGAGCCAAATGCTGTTTGCCAATCTAAGCGGCAAACCCGTTTTGACCGGGGGTAACCAGACCGCCGTTGTATCAGACTCAGGGCTGTCGGGGCTACTCCAGTCTTCTGTTGTCTGGGGTTTTCCCGATGGGTTGGCATCTGCAGCAGCTTACGATGGTTCTTTCGCCACACACTGCTTTGCGGGCATTTCGATCCTCATCCCCTGATTACGGAGCCGCTGGATCAGCACTTCGCCTAGTCCGGTGGCCGGGGTCAACACCCCGCCACGCTGCGGGCCACCGGGTAATTCATCTGGATGGAGCGCTAGGCTCAGGGCCGCTTCACAAACAAACTTAACGGTCGCCCGGTTCCCTGGGTCGCCCTGATCCGCAATCAGTCCTTTGACCTGGCGCCCATCGGTGGCGATCGCCAGTTGCGAGGGCAACTGCGGAATCGAGCTGACAATCGTGAAGACTTGACTGGCGGACAGCGCCTGAATGCGGCTTGCAAACGATTCGTGCCAGG
>CAZXWR010000004.1:0-23794 GCA_964644325.1 uncultured bacterium | reverse complement strand
GCGATCAGAATAATCGACGACCGAAGCGGCTATATCATCGGTGGCGATCGCCAGTATTTCGCAGCGAAACCAGCCCTGATCCATCGTTTGTTCTGAGGGGCCGCTGCCGGGCTGGGGCAAGTAGGGTTGTAGGAGCTGCCGCAGTGGCCTTGGCAGGAGGAGGCCCGTCAATAAGGTCAGGCCAGCCGTGACGCCCATCGCCTGGAACCAGGCCAGTGAGCCAGTGTACTTGAGGTATTCCTGATAGGTGAAATTTGGCCCATAGGCTTCGTGCCACTGTGCAAATAGTCCACTGCTCCGGCGCACCACCCTTGTATTGACTGGCCCCATAAAAAATGGCCCAACCCAGGTTTCAAGGTCAGTATCGTACTGGGGCCATGCCGGATCCTGATTGCGGGTGACCTCATCGCGGGTGTGCTCCCCAGGCGGATTTAACAGAAAGGGCTGGCCCACCTGGACGGCCTCACCAGAATCGACCAGATTAAAGCCAGACGCGAGTGTTCCGCCATTAAACCCTCCCCTCGCCTGAAAGTAAGCCTTGACTGCCTTGCAGGGAACTCCCAGGACTTGGCGCAGGTATTGCACCCCCAGGTAGGCTCCTAGATCCGAGGGCACCGAATCAAATCCACAGCAGGGAATAATGCGGGTGCCGTCAGCCGCCGCTTGGTCGTGATAGCGATCGCAGAGTTGCTTGACCCAAGGCGTTTCGCCGGTAATGTCTACATAGTGGGTCTGGAACCTGACACAGGACTCGACGATGCCAGTGCCACAGCGCGCGAACGGCCCCGCTGTATTCAAGAGAACTCGCGCCTGACGCACCATTGCTGCCACCGCCAGCGGATCGGCACTGTCCGCCACCAAAATATCGATACCCGGGGCCCATTGGGCCTGAACCGCCGCCAGCTTCTGGGCATTCCGCCCCGCGATCGCCCACCGCACTTGACCGGGAAGGGCATGTTGAGCAAAGTACTGCACCGTTTGCTGCCCGACAAACCCGGTCGCGCCATAGAGCACCACATCATAGCGATCGTCCGTTGTCACGCTGCCCACTCCTTGCCAGCAGAAGGCTGACCGACTCCTCTGATCTTAGACCGTTCCGATGGGGACGTCAGACCGACTCGGTCATCCCATCCAGCCAGCCACCCCGCTTTTTTTGAGAGTTATGTTAAGTTAAGCAACAAGTGGTTGATTTATTTGCACTTCTGTAAACTAAGGATTGTTTGACATGGAAAACAAAGAGCCGAAGTTCGGGTTTGTTACCTTTGCAGAAACTTGGAATGGCCGCTTAGCCATGCTGGGCTTGGTGATCGGCGTTGCTACCGAGCTGTTGACGGGTCAGGGCGTTCTGTCTCAGATTGGCCTGATGTAGGTTTGTCTGGCGCGTCTCAAGGCGGGGAGGATAGCACGCCCCCCTGTCTTGAGGCATTAAATCCCCTGCCAAGGGCACCCTAGCGCTCACCCTCCCATCACTGAGGCCATTCGTTCCATGTTAAAAGAGCCCATCAACTATCTCATTGCCGTTTTACCCAACCGCATGGTTGCAGAGTTAGCCTACGAGGATCTCCGCAGGGCTGATCTACCCATTGACCATCTAGACCTCTTGGGTCGGGGATTTCAGAGTGCCGATGAATTTGGTTTGATTAATCCCGATCAAGAAGCGGCCAAGCAATCCGATCAGTTATTTACCTGGCTGGTGCCCTTCGGGTTTGCCTCTGGATTTCTGTTTAATGTCCTCACCGGAATTGAAATCATTAGCTGGCTGGGTGCCGTGGGCAATCATATCCTGGGGGGTGTGTTTGCTGCCGCTGCTGGAGCGTTAGGTGCAGGGCTTGTCGGTACCTTGACGGGCTGGACGAGCGGCAGCGGTGATGCGATCGCCTACCGGAATCGGCTGAATGCCGGGAAGTACCTGATCATTGCCCGTGGCCCCCAGCGATTTGTGCGGGAAGCGACCCGCCTTCTGCGCCAGCATGAGCCCGAAAATATCCAGGGTTACATTGAACCTGTGGAAACTGAGCCTGCGGAAGGCTAAAGGCTAGCGCTTGACCTAGTCCTTTCCGAGGACGTGGTAGGCTAAGGCAATTTCTCTGGTTAACGCTGATTTTTTACCATCATGGGCTCACTCACAAAAGCTAAAGCCGCTTTCCTGCTAGCATCTATGGCTGGCTGGCTCCTGTTGGGGGGCATCTTAATTTACCTGTGCCCGTCCATTTACGATCTCCTGGCCCATTCAGAACAATCTAGCCTGTGGCTGCAAAATTTAGCTCAGAGTGGCTATCGTCCTGGTCTGGGGTTGGCAGTGGGAATCGTTATCCTGGCCCTGGAGGGGGTGGCCAACTGGGTATGGTACGGTCAGTTCAACGGTAAGATTTGACGGGAGTCACGGTTTCGTCCACCGCGTTACGGTAGCCTGGACGGTAGCCTGGACGCGTAGAAGGATAGGTGCTGTTGAAGGCGGGCTGGGCCAAAAATTCATCGCTGTGGGGCCACAAAAACACGTTGAATGCCCGTCCGTTCATCTGGCCCTTAAAGCCGAGGGTATTGGTGGCCGATAGGCTCGTGACTGCCTTGAGACGATCTGCCAACGCCCGACATTGCTGAAATGATTCCGGTGCATAGCACTGGACATCCAGCTCATTGCACCCCGTGGGGGGCACCACGGATGCCTGGAACGGTTGGATACTGCAATAAATGCGTTTTGGATACTGCGATCGCAGCTGATAAAAGTCCTGGCGCGAGTAGTGAGAGAAAAAGTGATCGTCGAGCTGAATCCCGTCGGCATGTTGGCCTTCAGCGGCGAGTTGGGCCACCGACAGCGATCGATATTGCGGCGACTGAATCCAAGCGACGGGTATCATGTGCTGCCGCCGTACCTGGTCGGCCACCCGGCGCTGCTCCTGATCGCTAACATTTCGAAAATCCAGAAAGACGAGCCGATACCCCTGCTGTCGAATGCGCAGCATCGCCTGATCCAAGGTATTGGTCGAAAGATGAAACCAGATTTGGGGTTTGGATAGCCAGGTGCCATTGGGTAACGCTAGCGCCCGCTGTGTCAGTATCCCCAGCAGCATGGCCGACCCCATGACGCTTAACCCTGCCCAGCGCCAACCCCGCCGCTGCCCTGCTTGACGCTGCCCTGCTTGACGCTGCTCCTGTTCAGGCTGTCCCTGCTGTCCAGAACCGATGGTTCCTGAATCCGCAGAAACATCTTTCGTCAACTTCAGCATGTAGCGGCCTCTCCTCACTCCATCAAACCCCCTGGAACCCAGAAGGCATTCAACATCATAAAGCCTGCGCGCATATAGAATATGAGGACAAGCCGGAATAGGATGTGATTTCGATCATGGCCTGTCCCCTGACTCTGAACGGCTTGTTTGACCGCATACTTGACTGCATACAATTGGGGTAACGCTGATCGCTGCCCCCTCAAAGTGCCAGAGGGAAATCCTCGTCCTGACTGGTTCCTGTTGTTTATCCATCCTTATTGCCGACGTCCTACGTGCCCGACTTTCTGATTGAATTTCCCAACCCCGAAAGTGCCATATCCCTAGCCGGGGAACAAGAAAGTAACCTGAAAACCCTCGCCCAGCAGACGGGAGCCCAGTTACTAATGCGGGGTCAAGAACTGAATATTTCCGGCACTGAAACTCAGGTTAACCTGGCCCGCCAGCTGATCAACCTGCTGCAAAGCTTTTGGCAAGAAGGGCGAACGATTTCTCCCGTGGATATCATGGCGGTTCGTCATGCTCTGAATACCCAACAGCAAGACCAGTGGAAAGATCTCCAGTCTGATATTGTGGCCCGCACCCGCCGGGGTGAATCCATCCGGGCGCGGACCTTTCGACAGCGGCAATATATTAAATCGATCCGCCAAAATGCCATTACCTTTGGGATTGGCCCTGCCGGAACGGGTAAAACTTTTCTGGCGGCCCTGCTCGCCGTTCAGGCGTTGCTCAACAACGAGTACGAACGCCTCGTGCTCACACGACCTGCGGTTGAAGCGGGGGAACGGCTCGGCTTTTTGCCCGGTGACCTTCAGCAAAAGGTCAACCCCTATTTGCGTCCCCTGTACGATGCCCTATACGAATTGATCGATCCAGAACGGACGGCGGGGCTTATGGAGCGTGGAGTCATTGAAGTGGCTCCCCTGGCCTATATGCGTGGGCGCACCCTCAACAATGCCTTCGTCATTCTGGATGAGGCCCAAAATACGACCCCGGCCCAAATGAAAATGATGCTCACGCGCATCGGGATGAAATCGCGCCTGGTGGTGACCGGGGATGTCACCCAAACCGACTTGCCTTCCCATCAAAGCTCTGGTCTGACCATTGCCCAAAAAATCCTGGAACCCATTGAGGGCATTGGCTTCTGCTATCTCTCTAAGGGGGATATTGTCCGCCATCCCCTGGTTGAAAAAATTATCGCTGCTTACGAACAGTATGAAGGATCTTAGACACAGGATGCTGGGGGCAGATTAAGGGCGGGATAGACGATAGACCCAGCAGTCATCGTTGCCGAACCGTCGATTCTCCAGCCATTGAAAGCCAAGACGTTCATAGAAGCGATGGGCGCGCGTATTACTCGCGAGCGGGTCAACCAGGATGGCGGTCACCGCTGGGTCAGCAAAACAGCAGGCAATGGCCAGCTGCATGATGGTTGTGCCGTAGCCTTTACCCAAGTCGCCTGCGGCTCCGATCCAGATATCGATGGCCCGGAACCCTGGTGTCGCGATGTTCCAGTAGTTGCTATCCTCACGGGCAGGGTCGATGATTTGCACAAATCCGATGGGCCGACCGTCGATTTCCGCGATTAATTGCGATCGCCAGTCAGGGGAGCGGGTCAGTTCAGCGTCCCATTCCCAGTCGTCGTTTGGGTCTGCGGCAATCACGTGGGGCTGCTCGTCCCAGTGTTGCAATAGCGCTAGGTCAGCAATCGTCGCATCCCGAAGGTGAATCATGATGTCTCGGTTCTCGGATCCTGTGTGGTCAGCGCTGCTAGACGCGGGCTAGGTATGGGGCTCACCGAACAGAATCACGGAACAGCTTAAGTCTTGGAGCACCTGAGTAGTGACATCACTGACCGCTAAGCCCCCCGCCGAACGCCGCCGCACGGTGCGCAAGATGACCAGATCCACGTTCAAGGCGGCAGATTTGATGGCCTGGGCGACATTATTGTTGGCGACCATTTCCAGACGAGGTGCCTTTGCCTCGGGCAAATACTGCGTGGCTTCGGCGATCAAATGTTTGAACTCAGCGGCCTTTTCAACCTCAAAACTCGTGGGGTTACCCGACAGCAGCAGTCCACTCTCCACGTATAGCAGCGTGACGGTGGCCTGGTAGGTTTGGGCAAAGAGCATCGCGAAGCGAACGGTACTCAGCGCTTGGGGGGTAATGGCCTTCACTGGCACTAAAATGCGATGGATATGGGCCGGCTGGGTCAGCAGTTTGACGACCGCAACCGGGCAGTGGGCAGACCACACCACGCTATCGATCACATTGCCGAACAGCCGCGCCCGCAAACTGGTAATGGGACTCCACCCCATGACAATCAGGCTGGCATTTTGTTCACGGGCCGTGCGCGTGATGCCATCGGCCACGTCATCATCAATGCGGACGACGGGGTTCAGGGAAACATCATAGTGCTGACCCACACCCACGGCGGTTTGCAGGAGCTGACGGCTGTATTGTAAAGCGCCAGAAAGGTCTGGGTCGTCCATGTGGGCATGGGCTTTGGCGATCGCCAGGGGAATCACGCGACCCCCCTCGGCCTGGGCCAGCATCGCCCCGACTTCCAGCAGGGCATTTTCCGTGTGGGGGTTGGCGACGGGCACGACCACCGCGAAGCGATCCGCTTTAACAACCGGACTGGTTGCGATCGCAGTGGGGAAATGATCCGGATCTTCACCTGCGGATTCAGCCAAGGACAGGGGGAGTGGGGGCAGCTGTCGGGCAAATCGATCGGTCAGCAGCGGCCCGAGTACCGAAGTTACCACCATCATGACAATCACCGCATTAAAGACGGCATCGGTCAGTAACCCGGCACTGACCCCCGCCAGGGTTGCTGCTAGGGTCGCCGCCACCTGGGGCATGGAAAGTGACCACATCGTGATGGCCTCACTCCACTGATACTTGTACAGTCCTTTGACCAACAGGGCGGCTAAAAACTTGCTGCTCATCAGACCCAGGACAATGGCGAGGGTCAGCCCAATGCCGCTGGAGAGGGCAAGGGTCAGGCCCGGCAGATCCAGCAATAGCCCCATACTCACAAAGAAGAAGGGAATAAATAGGGTACTGCCGACAAAGACAACTTTTTCTTCCACGGGGCCATGACCGACCACGTCATTGATCGCTAAACCCGCTAAAAACGCACCGACAATTTTATCGACGTTGATGGCCTGGGCTCCCACAGAAGCCAGAAACACCACCAGCAGGACAAACAAAAATTGATTGCCCTGATCATCTCCCGTGCGGCGAAAGTACTGTTTTCCAGCCCAATCGACACCGAATAACACCAGCACCGCATAAACGGCCAGTAAGATGAGTTGCAGCGCCAGAAACTGGGGCGTAAAGCTGCCCCCATGAATGGCAATGCAGATCGCGAGCACCAGCAAGGCTCCAATATCCGTAAAAATGGTGGCCCCGATGGTGACGGTAACGGCTTCATTTTTAACCAGTCCTAGGCGCTGCACAATGGGATAGCCCAACAGGGTATGGGATGCCAGCAGCGACCCAATCAAAATCGAGGCGTTCCAGCCAAAGCCAAAGGTGCGCCCGACGAAACAGCCCATGATCATCGGCACGAGGAAGGTTGCTAGCCCAAACCCCAGCGATCGCTCCTTCGTGCGGCGGAAGTCAGCCAGGTCAATTTCCAGCCCTGCGACAAACATGAGATAGATTTTGCCGATGTCGGCCAGCAGCACCATGGCTTCAGACTTACCATCCAAAAGTCCCAAGGCATCTGGGCCAAGGAGAACCCCTGCAATCAGTAATCCAATCAGTCCAGGCAGGCGCAGCCGTCGTTCAAAAATCGGGGGGATAGTCAGGACGACCAGTAGCAGAACGGTGAAGGCTACCAGCGGATTACCGGAGAGTTGCTGCAAAAGCTGTTCCATGGGGGTTATCCCTATCTGAACGGAAAGCGAACTGAGCGAAAGTGTAGAGTTGCGTCAAGTAGAGGATGGGCGTTGGCAGGAGAATATCAACGGCACTCTGCTGCCTGACTCCGAGGATTCAGAGTTTTGAACAGAACTGCTGGGGCGCGTCAGGTCGAGAAACGCGCTGTTCTAAAAATAGGGTTAAAGCTGGTGTTTCTGGTGAAGGAAGTTGGAAGGAAGTTGGAAGGGGGACTGGACTAGAGTCCGGCGGTTGTCTGGGCAAACAGGGCCGCAAAATCGGTGGCGAAATCGGTGGCGAAATCGGTGGGTTGACCGGAGCCTGTCGCTGTCGTCGTCTCGTCAGGGTTGACGGCAATCAGGTCAAAGGCTTTGTTGTGGGCCTGGGGCTGTCGCAAGGCCTGCACCACAATGGTGGCGACATCAGCGCGGGGAATGGTCGTGGTGCCGCCCTGGGGGGCCTGCTTCAAAAAAGCATCGTCCTTGCCGACCCGGAAGGCTCGCTCACCCCCAGGCTGATCCAGAAGTCCCCCGGCCCGGATGATCGTGTAGGTCAAACCGGAGTCAATCAGGTACTGCTCCGCTTTCCGCTTCCAGACCAAAATGTTGCCCTGGCCCAGCTGGTTCAGGGGATGGTTTTCAATGGTGCCTCCCATGGAACCCACTAACACAACCTGCTGAACCCCAGCCGCCACAGCGGCGTCAATTTGATGGATCTGCCCGTGATAATCGACTGCTTCTGGGGTGCCGCCCGGTTCAAAGGTAAATTCCGGTCGTTCCCCAGGGGCTGGCGGCTGTTTGATTTGCGGGACCGCGCTGGTCAAAATCACGAGGGCATCACAGCCCGCCATCGCTCGATCTAAGCTAGGGCGATCGCCAATATCCCCCACATAGGATTCAACGGCTGAGCCAAATTGGGCCTGCAACTTAGCCTGGGATCGCCCAAAGGCAACCTCCTGAAAATCATCCTGCTGCTGGAGCTGTTGCACCACCAGGGAGCCGGTGCGTCCCGTTGCCCCTGTGACCAGTACCCGCTTTACCATTGAGAACCTTGCCTTGTGAAAATGGCTCCCCTCAATGTACCGCAGACTCAAGGGCAAAATGATCGGTGCGATTTGTCCCCATCAGGGGCTGTGAACCCAGCACAGCTTGTGCATTCATGACCCTTACATTCCGCTACCGATTGTTCACCGACGGCAAAGGCCGCCCTAGGTAAATCACTAGAGCAATAAACAGGAGGGTGCCGACCAAATATTTAAGGCCGTCCGGCACCCCTGGCGCCGGGGAGAAAAATCCTTCAATTAAGCCTGCAACCACCAGCATAGGAATCACGCCAAACATGAGCTGAATGGCCTTATTCCCCATGCGTTTAATGGCATCTAGACGTTTATAGGCGCCCGGAAACACAATGCCCTTTCCTAGCAGCAGTCCGGCCCCCCCGGCCAGAAAAATGGCCGGAAGCTCTAGGGAGCCGTGGGGCAGAACAAAGGCCCAGAACGGGTAGGCTAGCTGGTACTTGCCCACCAAAGTGGCGATCGCCCCAATATGCAGGCCATTATTCCAGAGAATAAAAACCGTCCCCAGACCGCCCAGCATGCCCCCCGCGAAGGCAGTAATGGTGACGCTGATGTTATTGCGCATGATGCCGCTGGACGCCATGGGCTCAACGCCCACAATCGATCCCATCCACAGCCGTCCTTCATCCCGGACCAACGTCAGAATATGGCCCGGGACAACCAGGGGCAAAAACGCAGGATCTCGCCAGGCATACCACCAGCCGATGAGCCCCCCCACCAAAAAAATGGCAGTGGCGGCCAGGGTATACAAGATTGTTTCCTGAACAATCGCCGGGAAGCCCCACCCATAAAACCCCAATAAATCCCGCCAATTTTGGCGTTTACCCCCTTGATATATTTGAGCATAGCTGCGTAAGGTGAGCTGGGTGAGCTGCTCGACGACCACTGGCCCCGCCTCATAGGTACGGGCCCGAGATAAATCCGTGCTGGCCTTGCGATAAAGACTGCTGAGTTCCTGAACTTCAGCTGCTGACAAATCTCGTAAGCCCTTTGCCTCGGCCTGATTCAGCAGAGCCGTTAAGCGCTGCCAGTAGGGTTCTTGTCGCGCAAGCCATCGCCGAAGATCCATAGTGCTTTCTACAGAAAATAAGAACGTTACGGGCTGGGCACAATAAACAAGACACTCAAGATTGACCCTGACCGTTGATACCCGTGGCCTAATCCAAGTTCTTTTCTATCCCGTCCCTATCATACGTGCCAGACCTTGCCAGAGTTGCCAGAGTTGCCAGAGTCAGATCGGGCCGTTGCAGATAACCTGCCCAAACCAGGCCCTGTGGATTGACCTGAATGGGAATGCCCCAGTGTGCTGCGCACCCAGGCTATAGGCTGCATTGCCCATGCTTCGAACGTTCTTCATCGACTGGAACTACCATGCCGTCTCTGAAAAAATTAGCCATTCGTGGCACGCTTTGGAGCGTGATGGGGTATGGTTCGGGGCAAGTTTTGCGCCTGGGCAGCAACTTAATCTTGACCCGGCTGCTTTTTCCCGAACTCTTTGGCCTCATGGGTCTGGTTTATACCTTCATTACAGGACTGCAGCTATTTTCTGATATTGGCATCCGTCCCAGCATTATCCAAAACGCCCGGGGGGATGATCCTGACTTTGTGAATACGGCCTGGACGATTCAGGTACTGCGGGGCTTTGGGCTCTGGCTATTTTGCTTTCTGTTGGCTTGGCCAGCGGGCACCCTCTACCAGGAGCCCCGGCTCTTCTGGCTGTTGCCGCTGGTCGGCTTCAGTACTGTCCTCGATGGCTTGGCCTCCACTTCCCTGGCCACCCTCAATCGTCAGCTCAAAATTGGCATCATCACGCGCTTTGAACTGGCGCTCCAGGTACTATCGCTATCGGTGATGGTGGGCTGGGCCATCCTGACGCCTGACATTAGTGCCCTGGTAGGGAGCTACCTGGTGACGGCAGCCGTGCGGATGGTTTGGAGCCATCGCCTCGATCCCCAGATTACTAACCGCTGGCAATGGGATCAAAGTGCGGCCATTGAGCTCATTAAATTTGGCCGCTGGATTTTTGTCTCAACTGCCATGACGTTTTTGGCGAGTCAAATTGATCGGCTCATGCTCGGGAAGTTTTTCCCCTGGGAACTGCTGGGGGTCTATACCATTGCCTTTACCTGGGCTGAAATTCCGCAGCAGGTGCTCAATCGCGTCAGCAGCAACGTGATTTTTCCGGTAGTCTCCCGACAGCTTGAACAGCCCCGAGCCCAGCTGATGGCCCAAATCCGGGCCAAGCGGCGCTGGATCCTCGCTGGCTTTGTGGTGGGCTTGAGCGGCTTGGGAGTATTTGGGGATGTGATGATGAATGGTCTCTATGACGCCCGCTATCGAGATGCAGCCTGGATGCTGCCGATTTTGGCCATTGGGAACTGGCCCAAACTCTTGCCTACAACCGTAGACCCCTGCCTGTTTGCCATTGGGAAACCCATCTATATTGCAGTCGGGAACTGTCTGAAATTCATCTATATGCTGGTGGCCCTGCCTTTGGCCTACTGGGCCTACGGGCCGCCTGGGGCCGTGGTGGCGATCGCCTTCAATGATTTGCCCTTTTACCTGGTGGTGAACTATGGCCTGTGGCGAGAGCGGTTTTCTGTTCTGGGCCAAGATGTGCTGGCCACGTTGGCGCTGGTTGCTTGCTTGGGCCTACTTCTGGGAGTGCGGATGGCCCTTGGCTTCGGTCAGCCCTTGGCTTCTTTGATGGCTTAGATTAGCGGCTGCACCGGGATAGTCCCAAGGGATTCAATCGACCCGCTCCAGGGCCGCCACCTTCGGATCTAATATTTTTTTGCCCACCCCCTTAAACTTGACCGCCAAGCAAATCTTATCGCCCGCCCCAAAAATATTGACCACCTCGCCGATGCCAAAGGCCCGATGCAACAGGCGATCGCCAACCGTCCAGTCTTGCTCATGGGTATTGGGCAGCTTGGACTTCGGCTGCGATCGCGATAGGGCGAGCACCTCCGGCTTATGTTTGGGGATCGCTAGGGCTGAATTCACCTCTATCAGCTCGCGGGGAATTTCCGACAGGAACAGGGAGGGCACCGCCGGCTCTCGGGATCCATACAGCCGTCGTTCGCGAGCATGGGAAATAAACAGCCGCTCCTGGGCGCGGGTAATCCCGACGTAACACAGGCGGCGCTCCTCTTCTAGAGAAGCCGGGTCATCCAGGGAACGGAAATTGGGGAACAGCCCTTGCTCCAGCCCCACCAGAAACACCACCGGGAACTCCAGCCCCTTCGCCGAGTGGAGTGTCATCAGGGTCACCGTATCGGTGCTGTCCTTGGTATCGGCATCGGAGGCGAGGGCCGTACTGGCCAGGAACGTATTCAGGGACTCGTCTTCATTCTCTTCGGCAAACTGGATGGCGGCGTTGTAGAGTTCCTGGACGTTGCCGATGCGCTCCTCCGCTTCGTCGGTGCCCTGCTGCTGGAGGTCGTGGACGTAGCCAGAATCGTTGAGCATGCCCTGAATAATGGCGGCGGCGGGCTGGGTTTCCACCTGATTCTGCCAGTGCTGAATGGTTTCCACAAACTTGAGGATGGGGCGGGCACTGCGGCCTGCCAGGGTTTTAACCGCTGAATCTTCTTTGAGGATCTCCCAGAGGGGCACGCCCAGTTCTTGGGCGGCCTGGGTCAGCCGATCGAGGGTGGTTTTGCCAATGCCGCGCCGGGGGGTATTAATGATGCGCTGAAGGCTGACGGTGTCGGCGGGATTCACCACCAGGCGCAAATAGGCCAGCACGTCTTTAATTTCGCGGCGATCGTAAAACTTAAGGCCCCCCACTACGGTGTAGGGGATACTTAGGCGCACCAGGGTATCTTCAAAGGCTCGGGACTGGGCATTGGTGCGATACAGGATCGCAAAGTCGCCCCAGCTCACTTCGGGGTTATCCCGTTCAATGGCCCGGATTTGCTCCACGACAAAATCAGCTTCTCGTAGCTCGTCGTCTGCTTTGTGGCAGAAAATAGGTTCCCCGGCTCCCCGCGTCGGCTTCAGGATCTTGTCAATACGTTCGGTGTTGTGTTCAATCAAGGCGTTAGCCGCCTGCAAGATATTCTCAACGGAGCGATAGTTCTCCTCCAGCTTCACCATCGTTCGGGTATCGTCATCCGGCAGACCATCGCCAAAGTCCTGCTGGAAGCCCATGAGAATCGTGAAATCTGCGGCGCGGAAGGAATAAATGGACTGGTCGGCATCCCCCACCACAAAAATGGAGCGATGCTGCCAGTTGTTGAAGGTCTGGACGCTCTCGTTGTTGGTAGCCAGTAGCCGCAGCAGGTCGTACTGGGTGCGGTTGGTGTCCTGATACTCATCCACCAGGATGTGATGGAACTGCTGGTGCCAGTAAGCGAGCACCTGCTCGTTTTGCTGCAAGAGCTGCACCAGCACCCGAATCAGATCGTCAAAGTCCAGGGCGTTGTTGGCGGCGAGGCCATCCTGGTAGACGTTGTAGACATTGGCGATCACCCGCCCGCGAAAGGTGTTGTTTTCCTGTTCGTAGTCCTGGGGAGACAGCCCCTGATTTTTGGCGTTGCTGATGGCGTACCGAATAGAGCGGGGCTGGAATTTCCGATCGTCCAGGTTGAGC
This sequence comes from uncultured bacterium, assembly GCA_964644325.1. Classification (GTDB taxonomy): domain Bacteria; phylum Cyanobacteriota; class Cyanobacteriia; order Thermosynechococcales; family Thermosynechococcaceae; genus CAZXWR01. The sequence goes on along the minus strand of CAZXWR010000004.1, from coordinate 11,010 downwards.
TGGTTGACCACAATATTTTTGATCAGGCTTTGCACATCTGACTCGTCAAAAATTGAAAAATTCCGCTCCCAGCGCCGACCTTGCTCATCCTGGTACTTGTTGATCTCCATGCGGAGCAACCGGGCACAGAGGCTATGGAAGGTGCCGATCCACAGGTGCTTGGTGACGGTTTTATAGACCCGCGATCGCAGTTTGGTCTGTGCGTAGGGGGGCAGGAGTTCTAGGGCTTTCCCCTGCTCCTCATGGGCCAGTCGCTCAGCAAAGAGCGTTTCGATGCGCTCCTTCATTTCGCGGGCCGCTTTATTCGTGAAGGTGACCGCCAGGATATTTTCCGGATTCACCCGATGGCGCAGCACCAGATTCGAGATGCGGTAGGTGAGGGCGCGGGTCTTGCCTGAGCCTGCCCCTGCCACCACCAGCAAAGGGCCGCAGTAATGCTCTACGGCTTGACGTTGAGATGCATTTAAGTGACTGAGGAAATCAGGAGCAGAAGTCATTACAGAACTCAGTACGGAACAGGCAGACATAGACAATGGGCGATCGCCTATCTTCCCACGGAGGACAGTTCAATCTTCTTCATCTTAAGATTGTTCAGAATGCGTATTCAGGATGCCATGAAGTTTACTGCCCGGAAATGGAGTTGGATCGGCGCTACGATCGCCTGGATTGTCTTGGTTCCGAGGCTGGCGATCGCCCTCACCGCCACCGAAGTCAGCCAGCTGGCCAAGAGTGTCACGGTGTTGATTGAAGGGCAAGACACCGGGTCTGGGGTTTTGATTCAAAAAGATGGCACCACCTACACCGTCCTCACGGCGAAGCATGTAGTGGAACATCAGGATAATTACCAGGTGGTCACTCCGACCGGACAGCGCTACCCGATTCAGTACTCATCCATTGTGAAACTACCGGGGTTAGACTTGGCGCTGGTGGAATTTTCAACTCCGGATAACCATAACTACGTGAACGTGGGCAATTCTGATGCCCTGGTTGAGGGCATGACGGTCTACGTGGCGGGTTTCCCCGGACAAGGCTCCACGATTAGTTCCCTGGCCTATAACTTCACCGAGGGTCAGCTGACCGCCCATGCCAGTGAGCCCCGCGCCGGGGGCTATGCCCTGGTCTACACCAACAAAACCCTGCCGGGGATGAGCGGTGGCCCCGTGTTTAATCCAGAGGGTCAGCTGGTCGGTATCCACGGTGCTGCCGATGGCTCGTCCCAAAGCCTAGAGAAACTCAATAATCGCGTGTTCGTGAAAACGGGGTTTAATTTAGGGATTCCGATCAATACCTTCCTCCAGGCGGGCGATCCAGCGGTCAAAGTGATTGCATCGGCCCGTCCGATTGGCCCAGAAGGGTCGCGGCCCGCGTCCATTCGGCCCCAAAGCGCCAAAGGTCAGCCGAGCAGTCCAGCTCCGGCGGTGGCAGTGCGCCCTGCCCCCAGACCCGAATCGGGAGCCAGCAACTATTTCCTGGAGGCGATGACCCAGTACCAGCTCGGGGATTTAACGCGCGCCCTGACCCTTTCGACGCAGGCGATTCAGGCCAGCAGCAGGTTTGCCCCCGCCTATTCCCTGCGGGGCAGCATTCACTACATTCAGCAAAACCTAGCGGGTGCCCTTGCCGATTTCACCCAGGCGGTGCAGCTCAACGATCAGCTGGCCCCGGCCTATCTAGGACGGGGGCTTACCCATTCGGCCCTGGGCAGTCCAGATCAGGCGATCGCTGACTATACCCAGGCCATTCAGCTCTCGGGGGATGCCCTGGCCTACTACAACCGAGGCGTGGTGCATCTGAACCAAGGAGATCGAACCAACGCCCTCCAAGACCTCCAGAAGTCTGCCGATATTGCCCTCGCCAATCACGACCAAGGGGAATACCAGCGTGCCGTGGAGGCCCTGAACATTGCCAGTCGCGACTGTCGGCAATCCATTAACCGAATTTGCGATCGCTAGTTTTAAGGGGATCGTAAAACTTCGCATAACGAAGAAACATTTGTTTGGGGGGGTGCCGTCTGTTAGCCAGTGCAATCTGTGCAGACCCCAATCATTTGCGTTTGCGCGATAGGTTGATTACCGTAGTCGTTAACGTGAGCTAGATTTCATTACGGCTCAGTCATCCCCATGTTCCCCCTAGCTAGCCTGCAATCTTTGCGTTATCCCTCTCAGTGGATCGGTGAACAGCCCTTGCAGCCTCTAGCTTTGTAGTCTTCGTTAGTACATCATTATTCATCAGCTAGAAGAACATCAATGATCATGCAGCAACTCTCAAAAGGTGTAGGACTTCTCGTTCTGTGTGCAGGTCTGGCCGTGGGATTCACAGCGCCATCGGTACAGGCCGATCCGACTGGCGGGGCCGAACAAATCAAGCCTAAGGAGCGCCGCCGCATTGCAGTGCTGAACTTTGATTTCGCCAGCGTCAGCGAGACTGGTTTTTTACTTGGCATGTATGGGGGCAATGGAGCTTCCGTTGGGGTCAGTAACCTGATTACCAACGAGCTGGCAAAGCGGGACAGCTACATTTTGATTGAGCGCAGCCGCATTGATGCCGTGCTCGCCGAACAAAATTTGGGCGAATCGGGACGCATCGAGCCCACGACCGCCGCTGAAATCGGTCGCATTCTGGGGGTTGATGCGGTTCTGATTGGTTCGGTGACCAAGTTCAATGTTGAAGATCAGACCCGGGGCGTGTCCCTGGGTAGTGTATTTGGCTTTGGCGGGAGTCAGAAAAAACAAACGGCGACGGTGCAGATCGCATCTCGACTCGTGAGTACCGGCACGGGCGAAATTCTGGCGGTGGCTGAAGGCACCGGACAGGCCCAGCAAAAAGATGAGGGCGGTCAATTCCTAGGGATTGGGACAACTGCCAGTTCCAACAGTCGCGATCGCGTGTTGAGTGATGCTGCTGAAATGGCTGTCACAGAAGTGGTCAACCAGCTGGATGCTCTAGCGCCCAAGGTGGCGGCACTGCCCCCGGTGTTGCCTGCCGTGGATGTCATGATCGCCGATATCACAGGGAGCCAAGTTGTTCTGAATAAAGGCGGCAAGGATGGCTTTCGCCCTGGCATGACTCTCTCCGTTGAGCGCGTGGTCAAAACCGTTAAAGACCCAGCTACAGGGAAAGTTTTGCGTACCCTCACCCAGCCCATTGGTCGGATTCAGCTCACGGATGTAGATGCCACCTCTTCTCTCGGCAAGATCCTAAACGGGACGGGCTTTAAGGTGGGCGATCGCGCTAAAGCCATCAACTAACAACCCAGCAACCCATGCAGCGGCACGGCATCCATCCTGACGCGGCAACCCCTATGTTTGCCTATGGCTCAAACCTCTGTCGGGCTCGACTAGAAGCGCGGGTGGGTCTGGTACGGGTGGGCTGTCGATGTCGGCTGCTAGGCTATCGTTTGGTTTTTGATAAAGTCGGGCGCGATGGCACGGGCAAAGCCACCGTCATTCCCAGCGTGCCCTCTGCCTTTGTGCAAGGCGTGGTCTATGACCTCAGCGCCGCCCAAATGAGCACCCTCGATGGCTTTGAGAGGGGCTATGACCGCCAATCGCTGACCCTCCAGATCGTAGAGCCACAGCACTTGGCGAAGGTTAAGGCTGTGGGGGAACCGTCTGTTGAGAACCCCGTTAGCCTGACGGCCTGGGTCTATCTCGCACCGCCTGCTTGCCGCAATGCCCAATTACAGCCCTATCGCTGGTACACCGACTTCATCCGCCAGGGAACCGTTGAGCACGGCCTTAACTTAGCGATCACAGATACCCTGCTGCAAGAATTAGCACCCCTCGAACATTCAGCCTCCCTGCCCCCCCGCTATAGTTGAAAAACTAACGGTGTCTGTACCCACGCGCAGAGGATTTGCATGACCAAAACTCACTGGGAAGCCCTCCAGAATGGTTCTGATATTCGGGGTGTCGCCCTGGATGGCGTCCCTGGGGAACCCGTCAACCTGACCCCAGCGATCGCCATGACCCTGGGCCAAGCCTTTGCCACCTGGCTGTCCACCACCCTGGGTAAATCTACTCCCGCCCTCACCCTAGCCGTGGGGCGCGATAGCCGCCTCTCTGGCCCCGATTTAATGCAGAGTGTCCTGCAAGGCATGACCAGCCTTGGCTGTCTGGTCTATGACTGCGGCATGGCCTCCACCCCGGCCATGTTCATGAGTACCGTCCTGCCTGACTATGCGTGCGACGGTGCCATCATGCTCACCGCCAGTCACCTACCCTTTAACCGCAACGGCCTGAAATTTTTTACGGCGCAAGGGGGCTTGGCTAAGGCTGATATCACGGCTATTCTCGACTTAGCCGCGCACCACACCTTCACGGCGGTGCCCCAACCAGGTCGCGTCATTGCCAAAGACCTGATTGCCGTCTATTCTGACCAGCTGGTGCAGACTATCCGGCAGGGGGTTAACCATCCAGAGCACTATGAGCAGCCGCTGCAAGGACTCAAAATTGTGGTGGATGCAGGCAACGGAGCGGGAGGCTTCTATGCCGCTCAGGTGCTTCAGCCCTTGGGTGCCGATACTACAGGCAGCCAGTTTCTCGACCCCGATGGCACTTTCCCCAACCATGTGCCCAACCCAGAAGATGCAGCCGCCATGAATGCGATCGCTCAAGCGGTGTGCCAGCACCAGGCAGATTTCGGCATCATTTTTGATACCGATGTTGACCGGAGTGCCGCAGTGGATGCCCAGGGGCGAGAACTGAACCGCAACCGTTTGATCGCCCTCATTGCAGCTATTGTTCTCAGGGAGCATCCCGGCACCACTATCGTCACCGACTCCATAACCTCTGACGGCCTCACCCAGTTTATTGAAGGGCACCTCAAGGGCATTCACCATCGCTTTAAGCGGGGCTATAAGAACGTGATTACTGAGGCCCTGCGCTTAAACGACCAGGGACAGGCATCCTGGCTAGCGATCGAGACTTCGGGCCACGGTGCCCTCAAAGAAAACTATTTTCTAGATGATGGGGCCTACCTGGTCAGCAAGCTCCTCGTTGAGCTGGCCCGTGCTAAGCAGCAAGGGACTGCGCTAACCGACTTAATTGCAGCCCTCCAGGAACCCGCTGAGAGCGCCGAATTTCGCCTCAAAATTAACGAGGCCGACTTCAAAAGCTATGGCAACACCGTCATTGAAAAGCTCACAACCTTTGCTGCCCAGCAGCCTGACTGGCACATTGTCCCCAAAAATTATGAAGGGGTCAGGGTGGCCTGTTCTGACGCGACCGAAGACGGCTGGTTTCTGCTGCGCCTCTCCCTCCACGATCCGGTCATCCCCCTCAACATTGAGTCCAACAGGGCAGGGGGTGTGGCTGCGATCGCCCAGCGCCTGTCGGCCTTTTTCCAGCCCTTCACTGCCCTCAACCTCAGCGCCCTCAACCCCCAAGCTGATTGAGCAAAGCGTCCCCAAGACCAGATTCTCCGTTGCCCTTTTGCATTGCCCCAGGCTCCGTTGTGGGCGAGTTGGCGCACCAACCCTGAGAAAGGGAGGGGAGCCGTACACTATGAGAGGATATTCCAAGATACAATCAGAGACCGCACCCTGCCGCACCGGAGGGCGCTAAAGTGTCGCGAAACCCGTTGATACCCTTTCAACTTTAGAGCATCACACTTTACAATTAGTAATGTTGCTCCTCGCTCAAATCCAGACTCTTTTAACAATTAGAGTTCTTGAGACTTAAACGCAGCCTGAGCAACAAAGGCAACACCGATGTCCTGCAAGGAACCGATTCCGGTGGTCACCTACGGTTTGTCGCACCCAACTAGAGAATAGATATGAAAGACCTCACCCGCTATCGAAATATTGGCATCTTCGCCCACGTTGATGCTGGCAAGACAACCACAACTGAGCGAATTCTGAAGCTAACCGGCAAGATTCACAAAATCGGTGAGGTTCATGAAGGTGCGGCAACGACAGACTTCATGGAGCAAGAACAAGAGCGCGGTATTACGATTCAGTCGGCTGCGACCTCTTGCTTCTGGAACAACCACCAGCTCAACATCATTGACACCCCTGGACACGTTGACTTCACCATTGAGGTCTACCGTTCCCTGAAGGTGCTGGACGGCGGTATTGGCGTGTTTTGCGGTTCGGGTGGCGTTGAGCCCCAGTCTGAAACCAACTGGCGCTATGCCAACGACTCCAAGGTCGCTCGCATCATCTACGTCAACAAGCTCGACCGTACCGGAGCTGATTTTTACCGGGTGGTAAAGCAGGTCGAAGATATTTTGGCGGCCAAGCCCTTGGTCATGACCTTGCCGATCGGGATTGAAGACCAGTTCAAGGGTGTGGTGGACTTGCTCACCCGTAAGGCCTGGGTCTGGGATAATTCCGGCGATCCCATGAACTACGTCATTGAGGATGTGCCTGCCGATATGGCCGATGATGTAGAAACCTGGCGCGAAAAGCTGGTGGAAACCGCGGTCGAGCAAGATGACGACCTGATGGAAAAATACTTGGAAGGCGAAGAGCTTGAGGTTGCCGAAATTCAGCGCTGCGTTCGCAAGGGCACCCGTGACCTGGCATTCTTCCCCACCTACTGCGGGTCTTCTTTCAAGAACAAAGGGGTACAGCTGGTACTGGATGCGGTTGTGGACTACCTGCCGAACCCCATGGAGGTTAACCCCCAGCCTGAAGTGGATCTAGAGGGGCATGAAACGGGTAGCTTTGCCGTTGTTGATCCTGAGAAGCCGATGCGAGCGCTGGCTTTTAAGATCATGGACGATCGGTTTGGGGCATTGACCTTTACCCGTATTTACTCCGGCACTATCTCCAAGGGGGACACGGTGCTGAACACGGCAACGGGTAAAACTGAGCGCATCAGCCGCCTGGTGGAAATGCACGCCAACTCTCGCGAAGAGGTGGATTTAGCGCAGGCGGGCGATATTGTGGCGATCGTGGGCATGAAAAATGTCCAGACGGGTCATACCCTCTGCGATCCGAAAAATCCGGCAACCCTGGAACCCATGGTGTTCCCCGAGCCCGTTATTTCTGTTTCGGTGACCCCTAAAACAAAAGGTGCCTCTGAAAAGATGGGCATTGCCCTGAGCAAGATGGTTCAGGAGGATCCCTCGTTCCATGTTGAAACAGACCAGGAAAGCGGTGAAACCATCATTAAGGGAATGGGCGAACTGCACCTGGATATTAAGGTGGATATCCTGAAGCGCACCCACGGCGTTGAGGTGGAAGTGGGTAAGCCCCAGGTGGCCTACCGCGAGTCCATTACCAAGCGCCTAGAAGACAGCTACACCCACAAGAAACAGTCGGGTGGTTCAGGGCAGTACGGCAAAATCGACTACGTGGTCGAGCCCGGAGAGCCCGGGACTGGCTTCCAGTTTGAGTCGAAGGTGACGGGCGGTAACGTGCCCCGTGAATTTTGGCCGGCGGTTCAGAAGGGATTTGCCAGCAGCATTGATAAAGGGGTGCTAGCTGGATTCCCCTGCGTTGACCTGAAGTTTACGCTCACGGACGGATCCTACCACCCGGTAGACTCGTCGGCGATCGCCTTTGAAATTGCGGCGAAGGCGGCCTATCGTCAGTCTATTCCCAAGGCAGGCCCACAGCTGCTAGAGCCGATCATGAATGTAGATGTGTTCACCCCGGAAGACCACATGGGTGACGTGATTGGTGACCTCAACCGTCGCCGCGGCATGATCAAAGCCCAGGAGTCGAGCCCGATGGGCGTTCGGGTTAAGGCTGAGGTGCCGTTGAGCGAGATGTTTGGCTACATCGGCGACCTGCGCACCATGACCTCGGGTCGGGGTCAGTTCTCCATGGAGTTCTCCCACTATTCACCTTGCCCTGCCAATGTGGCAGAAGAGGTGATCAAGGAAGCGAAAGAGCGCCAAGCCGTTGCTGCGGGTTAACGCAACATCAAGGCTCTCGTAAAAATGCAGCCCCTCGTCGCATGATCCGACGAGGGGCTGCTCTCTATCAAAGACTGCTGTCAGCGCCCTCGCACAGACGCGAAGCTCACTCAGCTCATCATCTTATACCAAATCCGGTTTCAAAAACCCCGAATCAAAGTAAGGATCCTGTATGGGTAAGAGCCGTTGTCCCCATTGTGAATCGTGGGTATCCAACTAGGATTTGGTATTAAAGAATGCGGACGAAAGGACTTGAACCTTCACATCTTGCGATACTAGAACCTAAATCTAGCGCGTCTACCAATTCCGCCACGTCCGCAGAATAGCTACATTATCATAGCATTTTGCCTGTTGTCTAACCGCAATTACCAGCGCACGCGATCGCGCAGTTTTGCCAGGATTTTCGGCCCAATACCGGGCACCCGATCCAGGTCTGCCAGGGATTGAAACTGCTGCTGCTGTCTGGCCTGGATGATCTCTTGGGCTAGGACTGGGCCAATGCCCGGTAGCGTTTCTAGCTCAGCAGCGCTGGCCGTGTTGAGATTCAGTCGCGGGTCAGGGTTTGCCGGGTTGGCTTCATTCGCTGTACAGGTTTTGGCCGCTGCCTGAACTTGGTCACGGACGCGTTGTGGCAGCCCCAGGCGACTGCGCCCCCAGAGCTGGTTAAATTCGCGGTCGTAATGAGCCGCGACCACGGGGCTGTCCAGGATCAGAATTGTTTCATCGTTGAGACGATCGGCTGCTTCACTCCAGTTGTGAGAGCCCATGATCACCCAGCGCCGATCGACAATGCCAAACTTATGGTGCAGCAAATCTCCTGGGTTGAGCTGGGTGATCCCCACGCTTTGAATGGGTTTGTTCCAGGGTTGATTCTGGGCCTCAAACTGGCAGGCGGTCTGGCTCCGATTGGGCAGCGCCACCCCCAATAAATCTAGCCCTTCGCTGTAGTACTGGTAGGCAAAGGTCGGTTCAATTAAGGTGCGTACCTGCACCCCTTGCTGTGCCTGTTCCTGTAGCTGGTCGGCAATCCGCTGCTCCGAGAACACAAAGAGGGCTAAGTCCACCTGCCGTCGACTGCGGCTGAGGGCCTGGGCAATCACCCCGTTCGAGCGCTGGGGCCAGGGAATGGGGGCCGGACTGGGGGAAAATTTAACGCCGACTGTGGCCTGACCCACGGACACGCGCTCTAGCGTGCGAAAGGGCTTTTGGACGCCAAAGCGGCTATCGGTTGCCCCCCCTGGGCCATCCCCCCACAGAATATCGAACTCGGTCTGGAATAGCTGGGCGATCGCCCGACTCTCGATCCGCACTAGGGAGTTGGCATTCCCGAGGCTTTGGGGCTGGTCTAAATCGCCATGCAGATCCGAGAGGGTGAAGTTCGCGGAGGTAACCACCACCTGCTGACCGTCCACCACGACAAACTTATGGTGCATCAAGCCGCTCCCCACCGAGCCATCGGCGGTGTCATCCAGCCAAGGAATCCTCGCTTGCTGCACGATCGCGAGGGCATCGCGGGTGTTAATCTCCGTTGCGCTGAGCTGTCCGTCTTGGTTCTGATCAATCAGGGCGACGTTATCGCGGTAGCGATCTTGCAGGCGCGCTGTGAGCTGCGCCACTTCGGCAGCACTGAAACTACTCCAGGGCCGACTGTAGGTGTTTTCTAAGACCAGTCGCACCCGTACTCCGGCCTGATGGCGATCGCGCAGGGCTTGGGCAATGAGGGGCGATCGCAGTTCTTGGATGGCTACTTCAATGGACTGACGGGCCTGCTGAATGGCCTCAATGATGACCTGCTCCAGGTTGTCACCAGGGCGAGTCACGGCTCGGTAGGGATCGCGGTAGGAGGCCGTTGGGTTATGGTTCAGGTAAACCTGAATCTGGGGGTGCTGAGGCAGGGGGTACAGTCGCTGGGCTGTCAGGGCAGCGGGGCGCAGCCAGCGCAGAAGGAAAAAGCCGCCCAAGCCCATCAGTAAAATGACAATCCCCCACTGCACCCATCGCTTCACAAGTTTAGGCTGGGGCTGCACCATTCGCTGTTCACTGTGTCTACGCTTTTTCCCATTGTCATGGAAAACTTCAGCCAGTTTGTTCTCAACAAAACAACTATCCAGTCAGTGCAGCAAAATACCGAAGCATTAGTTATCAGCGGCCTTTGATAACGACGCACTGTGCTGGATCAGCGCTTCCTTCAGAATCAGTTCGGGCAAGCTTAGGGATAAACCAGCGACCAAACCGGGCATAGAGGGCCGGAATCACCAGCAGTGTGAGGGCTGTGGAGGTGAACAATCCGCCTAGGATAACGATCGCCAAGGGCTGGAGAATTTCATTGCCCGCGATCGCCGTCTTCCACTAGGGCTGACACCTGGATCATAACCGCACTGCTGCCATCAGCAGCAGCCTCGATGGGAGTCACCCACTTAGTAGGGAATCGGTTTCGGCGTTCACCTCAAACCAGTTTATGCCCTCTCTGTCTGAAACTCATTGCAAAGACCCACGTGGGCTAAGGCAGCGGGTGTACTCACGGCAAGGCTCACAGCCAGGATGGAACTCAATAACGGTAAGCACTTCATGGGTCCTCTTCACAGTTGCGACAGCGCGCAGCAAAATCCCCAACAGGATGTCACAGGGAGGACGAAAATCAGATGAAATAGTTAAGAAGAGGATTACCGATGCTGAACAGAGCAGGGGGCGAGAGTCAGGAGAGCGTAGTAGTGGTCAGCTAGTTTTCAACGACGACATATTGGATCAAAATCCGTGTCATTTCGCCGTAGTTGGCTTTGGGCAGAGGCTTTGACCATTCGCGGACTTCGGCAAAGCCAACAAGATAAAGTTCGTGGTTGACGCGATCGGTGGCATAGCTGGAGCTGACCACAAGCAGTTTGACTTTTTCTTGGCTAGGTTCGGTGGTGACGGTGGCTTGAATATCTAGGGTGGGTGCAGAGGTAGTGAGGAATGCTTGCGGCATGATCAAACTCGCTTGTTATTTTAATGGATCACAAGACGAGATCGGTGCTATTTTGTGATCTATTAAAACAACATTTACTCACTCATGACTCTCTGACACAGTTATGTCATGGGCAGAGCAAGCCAAGTAAGTAGGTAGGCGCAATTAAATGTAAGATAGAAAAGGATCCCTCTAGCCCA
>CAZXWR010000003.1:0-60115 GCA_964644325.1 uncultured bacterium | reverse complement strand
TTCAACTCGGTGTCTACCCCTTTGTTGTGCCCTTTGTGCCGCTCTCTGAGACCCCGCTCGCCAACCACCCTGCCCCCAGCAGCGACTTTATGCTGCGCCTTTACGAGCAGGTGGGCAAGCTCCTGAATCAAGCCGGGATGTCTGCGGCGGAGAGTAAGGCGGGCTGTGCCAAATGTGGCGCTTGCTCGGCACTCTCAACCTTTGAAGCCAACTCCCAAAACGAATAGCGGGTTGTTCTGTGTTGCGAACCTCAAGCCTAAAATCCAACTTTAAATCCATCGCTCAATCCATCGGTTATGAATCGCTATTGTTTTCAGCTCGCGCGATCGGCCCCAGAACTTCAGGCCTACTTTGCCTTAAGGCAGGCCATTTTCTGCGAAGAGCAGGGCTTATTTATCGAGAGCGATATGGATGCGATTGATGCGATCGCCTACCCGATTGTGGCGCGGGATCTGGAAGCGCCCGCCGACCAGCAGGTGATTGGCATCGTGCGAATTTACGAGGATGCCCCGCGACAATGGTACGGCGGTCGGCTAGGGGTTCATCCAGACTATCGGCGGGTGGGGCGCATTGGCAAAGGCTTAATCCACAAGGCGGTGACCACGGCCCAAGCCTGGGGCTGCGATCGCTTTTGGGCCACGGTTCAGCTCCAGAACGTGCGGTTTTTCCAGCGGCTGCACTGGGATTCGCTCGCCGAACTCAACCTTTGCGATCGCCCCCACCATCAAATGGCAGCAGACCTGAACTACTATCCACCCGGTCAGGAATTGCGACCCCCCCTGGGTTATCTGGGTCAGCAGGTGGGTTGATGTTGACTGAACGGGCCAATCGCTTACGGGCCACCCTCGGCATTGCCCAGAAGCAGGATATTCAGGCGATCGCCCGCCATTTAGCTGTCTACATGCCCGCCGCCTATACGCCCGCAGATACCTCCCAGATTTTGTTGGGGGATGACTGTGCAGCGATTCCGGATGGCGATGGTTACCTGTTGCTGGCCGCTGAGGGCATGTGGCCCACCCTCGTTGAGACTGATCCCTGGTTCGCCGGGTGGTGCAGCGTTCTGGTAAACGTCAGCGATATTTGTGCGATGGGCGGTCGCCCGATTGCCGTCGTGGATGCCCTCTGGAGTCAGTCCACCGCAAGGGCACAGCCCCTCTGGGACGGAATGCTGGCGGCTTCGCGGGCCTTAAAGGTGCCGATCGTCGGCGGACATACCAACTGCCACAGCACCTACGATGCCCTTTCAGTTGCGATCTTGGGGCGAGCGCAGCGACTGATCACCAGCTTTGACGCCCAGCCTGAGGACTCGCTGCTGCTGCTCACGGATTTTGCTGGCAAATGCCACCCGCGCTACCCTTGCTGGGATGCCGCTACTGCGGCGGAACCTGAATTGCTCCAGCAGAAGCTAGCCCTACTGCCGCAGCTGGCGACCTTGGGGCTGTGTGATGCGGGGAAAGATATTAGCATGGGGGGCATTCTGGGAACCACGCTGATGCTCCTGGAAACCTCTGGTTGCGGGGCTACTTTAGACTTGGATCGGATCCCCTGTCCCCCCCCACTGGACTTAGAGCCTTGGCTGTTGAGCTTCCCGAGCTATGGCTTTTTGCTGAGCGTGCGGCCCGAACATACGGGGGCCATTCAAACCCTGGCTCACGCCCTGAACTTAGTCTGTGAATCCATTGGTACCCTCACGAGCGATCGCACCCTGATGCTGCGCCAAGGCCATGAATCCGTTTGCTTCTGGGACTTAGAAACCCAGCCCCTCACCGGGTTTTCCCGACCGTGAAGGCCATGTCTAGCCCCCTCAAAATTGCCCTACTGACCTATGCCACAAAACCCAGAGGCAGCGTGGTTCATACCTGGGAGCTGGCCCAAGCCCTGCACGACCTCGGTCATCAGGTTTGTGTGTATGCCCTCGACAAAGACGGAGAAGGTTTTGAGCGATCGCTACCCTGTGAGGTGCGGTTGATTGCCGCCCAGCCTGCGCCAGTCGAGATAGATGGCCTCATTCGCCAGCGCATCCAGGAATTTGTGACTGCGCTGCAATCAGAAACAGCCCGGTTTGATATTTACCATGCCCAGGACTGTATCGGGGCCAATGCCCTGGCAGAACTACGATCGCTGGGTTTAGTGCCCCATCTGGTGCGCACGGTGCATCACATTGAGGACTATGCCAGCCCCTACTTACAGCACTGTCAGGATCGTTCAATTCGAGAACCCGATCTCTGTCTGTGCGTGAGCGATCGCTGGCAGCAGGCGCTGCTGAAGCAGTACGGGATTGTCGCCCCCAAGGTGGGGAATGGCATCAATCTGACCCGGTTTTCACCGCAGCCTTCGGGGCAGGAAGCGGCCCTGAAGCAAGCCTATGGGTTGATTGGGTCGCCGCTTTATTTAACGGTGGGTGGCATTGAACCCCGTAAAAATTCTCTGCGCCTGCTGGAAGCCTTTGCGGCGGTTGTGCAACAGTTCCCCGAGGCCCAGCTGGTGATCGTGGGGGGCGCGACGCTGTTCGACTATCAGGACTATCGCGAGGCATTTATGGGGCAGGCCCAGGCCCTCGGACTAGTGATAGGGCGATCGCTGATTTTGCCAGGGATTGTCCCCGATGATGTGCTGCCTGCCCTGTACCGCTGTGCCGATGCCTTTTGCTTCCCGTCCCTCAAGGAAGGATGGGGGCTGGTGGTGCTCGAAGCGATCGCCTCCGGGCTACCCGTCTTGCTCTCAGAACAGCCCCCCTTCACGGAATTCCTGGGGCCGGATCAGGCCGTTTGGGTCGATCCAAAATCGAGTCAGGCGATCGCCCAGGGGATGCTAGCGCTGGTCAATCAGGGGCAGGGTGCAGAACTTGTGCGGTCTAGCGCTACCATCTTGCCGCAGTACAGTTGGCAAGCCTCAGCCCAGCAGCACGTCAGAGTGTACCAATCTGTTTTGCTTGAGGGGCAGTCCTTGGGTTAAGCGCCAATGGCGGCATCATTGAGCCAGTGGATCGGTTGCGGATTGCGGCGATGATTGGCCTGCACGTAGTCTGCCAGGTAGCGAGCATCGCGGGCAATGCCTGAAAACCGCCCTGAACCCCAGGTGTACAGCCAAGGCAAACCCAAAAAGTACAGTCCCTTCACGCCCGTGACGCCGCGATCGTGACCGGGATAGCCTTTGCCATCAAATACCGGAATCTCGACCCAGCGAAAATCCATGTCATAGCCAATGGCCCAGATAACGGTACCAATGTTCGCGGCGGTGAAGTCAAGGGTTCGGGGTTCCTGAGGGGGTTCCCAAACGGGCTGGTAGGGCGGTTCGACCGGGGCGGCAATCTGATGCTGTTCAATATAAGTATCAATGGTTTGCTTGATGCTTTCAGAAACGGCATCCGCCTGGTCTAAATTCTGCTTGAGGTTCGGCTCGAAAATAAGCTGGTTCTCCTGGATATCCTGGAGTCTGCCGTAGAGCTGCATGCCTGCTTGGGCAAAGTGACGCAGGTCAATTTCGCGACCGCCGCCGCGTCCGGTGACATAGTGGTTGGTTTTATGGCGCACCTGCTCCTTCAGGGGATGCTCGTGAATCGACAGGTCGTAGTAGCCCATTTGATCGAGCCAGTCCACCACGTCTTTGCCGCGATACTGCCGGGGCGATCGGGGGGCGCTGCCCACACATAGATGCACCTGTTTCCCAGCCAGGTGTAAATCCTCGGCGATTTGACAGCCGGACTGCCCGGTACCAACCACTAAAATAGCCGGGTCAGGCAAGGAGTCTGGATTCTTGTACTCGGAGGCGTGAATTTGCCGAATATGATCGGGAAAACGCTGGGCGATCGCCGGAATTTTAGGCCGATGGTAGCCCCCAGTGGCAATCACAACCTGATTGGCGGTGAACTCGCCGGAGGAGGTGACTACTTCAAAGCCATCGCTGATCGGATTCTTCCGCACCTGTGCCACGGATACACCTTCCTGAACGGGTGGCTCAAAGGACTGGGCATAGGCTTCGATGTACTGCACGATTTCATCTCGGTGCATGAAACCATGGGGGTCGTTGCCAGGGTAGGTAAACCCGGGTAGCTGACACTGCCAGTTGGGGGTCACTAGACAAAATGAGTCCCATCGCTGCGATCGCCAGGAATGGGCAATGCGATGTTTCTCAAACACAATATGGTCAATGTTGCGTTCCTTGAGGCAGTAGCTCATGGCCAGACCCGCCTGACCGCCCCCAATAATGATCACGGCATAGTGTGTTCGCATTGCTGAGGTTCCTTTGGTATCCATCACCCTTCCTGCACCATAAAATCAGCCTAGGAAGCAGCCTGTAACCTCAGATACAAACCCGGTAACTCTAGCCATAAGGCTAGGGCTAGATTCGCTGGCGCTGCATAGGACTAAGGAAATGAGCTGAGCTGGCTCTCTAAAAGAACAGTCCTCTTTCCAACCAAGAGACGAAAATGTGCGCTTTACCCGAATTGAAATGATGCTTTGAAAGCTGGTGAAGTGACTCGAACACTCGGTCATCTATATTATCATCAGCTTAGCGAGAATGCTGTCATCCTTTTGGAGAAAGGCGAATAGGTTCTCTCAATCTTGGTCTCTAAAAGTTTTTTCTCAATTTTTATCTCAATCGGGGTGTGGTGACCTTGGCCTACTGATTCAATCCCAACTACTCTAGGAAGCCTATGCTTTTATGAGTCCACTTGAGTCCGTTTAAGTCTTTGATTCGTTCGCCTGAAGATTAAGAATAATGCCTGACTTATGGAATGGCGATTTAGCAGGGCAGAGTACTATCCAAGGGCTATTAAGTCACTACCGCAGCGGTGTGTCCAACCTTGGCAGAGACTTCTTTGCTCCCTGTTTGAGATTCTGCACTGAGTATAAACGCGCTGTCGGCTACTTTTCGAGTAAAGCGTTGCTGGCTTGGCTTGAATGTTTACCGCGTTTTGAAACGAACGCTGTGAAAATTCATTTGCTCATTTCTCCCGAGCTTTCTGTGGAGGATCGCTCAGCACTTGAAACAGCGATGGATGAAGGAGAACGTCAAAGGCTCAGAGAAATTACGGCAGATCGCTTAATTCAAGCGTTACTAGAGACCTCCGGTACGGCTGAAGTTAACAGAGTCAAGCTCTTTGCATGGATGGTTGCCAACGAGTATCTTGTGCTGCGGTTTGCGTTTCCAGAACATGTTGAACGCCCCGGAATTTTTCATGAGAAGATTGGCATTTTTCAATTTCCCTGGGGCGATCGCGTTGCATTTACAGGTTCAGCCAATGAGTCTGAGAGTGGCTATGAACGTAACTATGAATCGATTGATGTGTACCGAAGCTGGATCGAGGGGGACAAAGAGCGGGTTGAGGTTAAGCGAAGTCAATTTGAGGAAGCTTGGGCAGCAAAAGCAATTGGGCTTAAGGTCTTACCATTGTCTCCTGAATCAGCTGCACTCATTCGTAGTGCAGCGCCGAGTGAGAAGCCAGTGATTGCCTCCAAGGATGTTTCTCATCGACCCACTGCCAAGGAAAATCCGGCTGCTTATGAACCAGCTCCTAGCGATTCTCTGTTGAATGGATGTCCAAGCTTACCGGGTTGGCTGACGTTACGGCCCTACCAAAAAACCGCGATCGCCAATTGGTTTGCGAATAAGGGGCGCGGCACACTGAAGATGGCAACAGGAAGCGGGAAGACCATTACGGCCCTGGCGATCGCTACGGAACTTTACCAAATCCAGCAACTTCGAGCCATTATTATCGTGTGTCCCTATCGGCATCTCGTGACTCAGTGGGCTAAAGAATGTCAACGGTTTGGATTAAACCCTATCTTGGCATTTGAATCTGTGAAACACTGGCAGGGAAATCTTTCGAGTCAACTGTACGGCACAAGGGCAGGCCATCAGCCCTTTTTAACGGTGATTACAACCAACGCGACGCTGATTAGCCCTAGTTTTCAGTCCCAGCTTGCTCATTTTCCCCAAGGTACTTTGATTGTGGGCGATGAAGCTCATAACTTAGGTGCGAGAAGACTGGCCGAAAGCCTACCCTCAAATATCCCTCACCGATTGGCACTGTCCGCAACGCCAGAGCGCTATTTTGATGAATCGGGAACTCAGACCCTGTATGACTACTTTGGCAAGGTACTGGAGCCAGAATTTACGCTGGCAGATGCGATCGCCCAAGGCGCCTTGGTGCATTACTTGTACTATCCGATCTTGGTGGAACTCACAGAAACTGAGGCCCAGCGCTATATAGTGCTGACCACTAAAATCCGGCGGTTGATCGGCATGGGCGATCCAGAGGACGAGAATCCGGCTTTAACACCGCTGTTAATGGAGCGATCGCGGTTGGTTGGCTCGGCGGCTAATAAGCTGGTGGCGCTGCGGGAACTCATGGGCGATCGCCTAGATACAGCCCACACCCTGTTTTATTGTGGTGACGGGACGGTTGAAAATGAGGTTTCAAAAACAAGCGAACAACAGTTGGCGGCAGTGGCGCGGTTATTGGGGCATGAGTTAGGCTATCGCGTCAACACTTATACTGCCGAGACAACCTTAGAAGAACGCGCAGACTTGCAAGACTTGTTTGAGTCGGGTGAGCTACAGGGGCTGGTCGCTATTCGCTGCTTGGATGAAGGCGTCGATATCCCGGCCATCCAGACGGCAGTGATTTTAGCTAGCAGCAATAATCCGCGTCAGTTTGTGCAGCGGCGCGGACGCATTCTCAGACCGCATCCCCTGAAGCAGCGCGCGACGCTTTTTGACATGATTGTGGTGCCGCCAGAAGTAGATCGAGATACATTTGAAATAGAGAGACAGCTCCTGCGAAAAGAGCTGATTCGGTTTGTTGAATTTGCAGACCTAGCAGACAATGCTGGAGAGGCACGTCTAAAGCTATTACCGCTTCAGCAGCAGTACGGGTTACTAGATTTATAAGACTAAAGTCGATGACTCAAGACCATCCATTCAGCCAGGTTCAAGACCCAATTCACAGCGCTGCACCAGAAGTCAGACAAATTATTGAGCGGGTGTTGGATTTAGAAAAAGATCGGCTTGACCGCAATGACCGAGGTGTCATTTATACGGATATCATCACCATCATCAAGGAAGCGGTGCAATGAAGCTGTTGAGTCTAAAGCTTTGCAACTTCCGCCCGTTTTATGGAGAACAGCGGCTGACCTTTACCAAAAATCGCGATCGCAATATTACGGTGATTCATGGCAATAATGGTGCAGGTAAAACGGCGCTATTGAATGCTTTTACCTGGACGCTCTATGAAAAGTTTACAGCGGCGCTTGCTGCACCGGAATACTTAGTCAATCGTCGGGCCATTGCCGAAGCCAAGGTAGGAAATACCGTCAAGTGCTGGGTAGAGGTTGGGTTTGAGCATGATGGTAAACAGTATCGACTCAAGCGGAGTTGTGAAGCGCGTAAAACAAAGGATGGTGCTGTTCCCTCACGGAGTGAGCTATTTATGCAGTTCTGTGGGGATGATGGACGCTGGTTGTCATTGCCGAGTTCTCAGAAACCAGAGGATGTGATTGTCCGCATTTTGCCCAAAAGCCTACACCAATATTTTTTCTTTGACGGGGAACGCATTGAGCAAATTTGGCGCTCAGATAAACGCTCTGAAATTGCGGAAGCAACCAAGAAACTGCTAGGGGTTGAAACCATTGACCGTGCCCTTAAACATTTAAACCAGGCCCGCAAAACGTTAGAGGCAGAGCTAAGCGGGATTGGGGATGCTGAAACTCAGCATCTGATCGCCAAAAAGCAACAGGCTGAGCAGGAATCTGAGCAAGTTCAAGTCCGTCTGGCTGAAATTGATCGGGAGTTGGATGCTCAGACGCTGTTGAAACAACAGTATGCTCAGCAACTACTGACCATGAGCGAGGTCGAGCGCGTTCAACGTGAAAGGGATCTGCTGCAAGGGCAGGAGCAAGAACTGCGCGATCGCCTTCAGGACTGCAAAAAAACGCTGAAGCGGGCGATTTCGACCCGTGGCTATACGGTTTTTTTGCCGCCCATTGCCGAGCAATTTCGGGCAATTGTGAGGGAGCGTGAGCAGCGAGGTGAACTGCCAGCAGATATCAAGCAAACGTTTGTCGAAGATTTGCTAGATCGACAGCGCTGCATTTGTGGCGCAGAACTCCATGAGGGGACTTCGCATCGAGAAGCGGTAAAAGCATGGCTACAAAAGGCGGGGCTAGCTGAGGTGGAAGCTGCAACCTATCGGATTGATGCCCAGGTTAATGAGCTAGAACGGCAAACTGAAGATTTCTGGCGTGAGGTTGACCAAGCCCAAGCCACAATTTTACAAGCCAAGCAGCGGCTGGCACAGATCGACCAGGAACTAGAAAGCCTCAGTGAACAACTGCGCCAAAGTCCGCGAGAAGATATTCGTCTGCTTCAGCAGCGCTTGGATGCTACGGAGGGCAAGGTAGAAAGCCTAACTCTAGAAAAGGGTCAGTGCCAGGAAAAGCTGGCTAGATGGGAAGCGGCGGTCAAACAGTTTGCTAAGCAAATCAAGGATCGTAAGCTCAACCAAGGAAAGCAAAAGCTGGCGCAACGACGGATTGACGCGACTCAAGAGGCTATTGACCGACTCAAGCAGCTCAAGGAAAACCAGGATGTTTTGTTCCGCGAACAGTTGGAGGAGCAAATTACGAAGCTCTATGCTGAAATTTCGTTTAAGCCCTATCTGCCGCGTTTGAGCGATTGCTATGAACTAAGTCTTGTGGAAGACAGGGAGGGGCAACAGGATACTGTTGTGGGTGCATCCACTGGCGAAAATCAGATTCTGAGCCTCGCCTTTATTGGCAGCATCATTGAACGGGTGCGGGAGTGGAGTCTAGCGGGGCTAGTCATGGGGCCAGATAGCAGCACGTTTCCTATTGTGATGGATTCGCCCTTTGGTAGTTTGGATGAGATTTATCGGCGGCAGGTGGCAAAGTTGCTGCCTGCTTTGGCAGACCAAATTATTGTGATGGCAACCCAAACCCAATGGCGCAGCGAGGTGGAAGAGGAGATGCAGCCGCGGATTGGTCGGGAATATGTACTGACCTACAATTCGCCTAAACCAGACTTAGAAACGGACGAGATTGACTGTTTTGGGGAGCGTTATCCTTTAGTTAGACAAAGCCCCAACGAATTTGAATACACCGAAATCTTGGAGGTGAGTCGGAATGGTTGTTAGTACCCCTCAACCCCATCAGCAATTTAAAGACAGCGAATGGGTAAAGGCCAGTTGGGATAAATTCATCGCTCTGGCTAACGCAACGACAGATGAAACCTGTAGGCTTTACTATGACAACCATTCGATGAGGATTGAAATGGTTCCCTTGGGGTCTTCTCACGGGCAAGATGATCCAGTGGTTTCTCGCGTCATTAGTTTGTTCGCGACGGTCAACCATATCCGGGTTAAAGAAATTGGTAATGGTAGCTTCCGTAAAGCTGGGGAGCAGGAATGCCAACCGGACATTGCGTTTTATATAGGTGCAGCAGTTCAGTTTCCGCCAAGGGGTAGTGCACCGATCAATGTGAATGAGGTTGGGCCACCCACGCTAGTGGTTGAAGTCGCTTCTACGACGTTGACAGACGATTTAGGCCATAAACGACTGCTTTATGAGCGGTTGGGTGTTCAGGAATATTGGGTGGTTGATGTTAACACTTCTCAGGTCTATGCGTTTGAAGTTTCGGGGGGCTGGAGTGGACGCATCCAATCTTCTAAGGTACTATCAGGACTCTCAATGGAGGTTGTGGAAGAGGCTCTGCGGCGCGGCCAATCGGAGGATGATGGAACGCTTAACCGCTGGCTTTTGCAGACCTTTGCGCCTTCAGCATGAAATCTGACTCGATTTTTTATATGCTGTTTCAGGCAGCGCCTGGAATTTTCTTTGAGCTGCTGGGTCAGTCGCCTTCTGAGGCTGAGGGGTATAGATTTCAGTCTGTTGAAGTAAAGCAGACGGCGTTTCGGATGGATGGGGTGATGCTACCGGAGCGACCGGATGGCACGGTCTACTTCAGCGAAGTGCAGTTTCAGCCGGATGAGCAGCTCTACCATCGCTTTTTTGCGGAACTGTTTCTTTACTTTAAGCAGTTCCCTCAAACTCAGGACTGGTATGGCTTGCTGATTTATCCGCGTCGCAGTTTGCAGCCAAAGTCGTCAAGGTTGTTTGAGGAGTTACTGACGGGTGAACGAGTGCGTCAGGTTTTTTTAGATGAGTTGGCTGGTGTGGACACACTGCCCCTGGGGCTAGGATTAGTGAAGTTGGTGGTGGCACCGGAACGGTCTGCACCGGAGGAGGCGCGTCAGTTGATCACCCGCGCTAGAACGGAAGCGGATGCTGGGCTTTCGAGTCAGGCGATTATAGAGTTTGTGGAGACTATCATTGTTTATAAGTTCACTCATTTGAGCCGGAAGGAGATTGAGGCAATGCTGGGACTAAGCAAATTGAAACAGACGCGGGTATATCAGGAAGCGGTTGAAGAGGGGCGACAGGAGATGATTGTGTCGCTATTGAGTAATCGCTTTGGTGACTTGGATGAGGCTTTGCTTCGAGTCGCGGAGAATTTAGCGGACAAGTCTTCGTCTGAGTTTATGGCTTCGCTGCTGTCTGATTCCCGTGAGGGGTTAATTGAAAAGTTTGGTCGCTAACGACTGTATCATCCAGTTCCACACGATTGACTGGCGTGGAAAAGTTAAGATTTCACCAATTTTAGAGAAAATTTCCTTTTTTGTTCATTGAAAGAATAATTTTCTCGATTATTCTAGGCTTTTAGGCCATTAGTGAACTTAAGCGGTGTTTATTGTGCTGTCAATGAGCTGTTGTTAGGCATGGGACTGGTATGGCGGACGCTAGGGTGAAGATTGCGAAGGATAAGGCTGAGCTGGTGAAGGCGCTGAAGGATGGCAGCGATATGAATGGGCCTTTTCAGACTTATGCAGATGTGATTGTGTTTGCAGCAGCTTTGGGAGCTAAGCGTGGAAAAAGGATTCCAGTTGAGGAAGTTTCCAGTAATCCAGATCCAATCCCACAAGAACACTTCATCTCACGGAAATATGAAACCTTTATTAATTTACTGGCAGTAGCTGACACACAGGAGCCAAAGATTTTATCAGACAATGAAGATATTGAGGCAAGTCGAATCAGGATTTTTGAAGAGTATGCAAATGCTGGATTAGAGCTAATTGAAAATAGTGTAAATGGATCAATTGACTATTTAGATCAAGCTTTACTTATGCTGAGTCAAACGAGAATTTAGCTTGTACAAATAGAAAATACAATAAATATTGGCCAGAATGCCAGAATGTTTTTTGTCACTAAATATGCCATGACCGAAGTAAGTCAACAAAGTAAAATTACAGCTATTAGAGTTCGCCAGTGGTTGACAACTTGGGAAGAAATTCAATGGGAGCAGGACAAGGAAAGAAGGAGGCCAGAAGAACATTTCTATATGTTCTCAATTTCTGCCATAGACTTAAGAAGATTGTCTGGTGTAAATCGCAGAAATTTGAATGAGTCACAACGTTCTCTTGACCTAGGCATACAACGGCGGCATGATCCTGAAAGATCGGCAGAAATCAAGAAATATATTCAGTATAGATTCCCTTGGTCTAAGCTTAGTCATTTAAAACAACAATCGGGGAGCTTTGATGACTTCAAAAAACCAGGATGGTTACCAACGGCTATAGTTGTAAATATTTTAGGAAGAAATGAGAAGCGAAGAGGTAAAGTTGTTGAAGTCGATGATCTTGTTGAAGTAGAAAACTTTGACAATGGAACTTCTGTCATTAAACTTCCCAATAACTTCAATGGCTCATCTAATTGGAATCCTTCAGGAATACCACCAATTGAAGTTATTGACGGACAACACAGACTTTGGGCTTTTGGAGAAGATGATCTAGATGGACAATATGAGTTACCAGTTGTAGCCTTCAATAACCTTGGACTTAGTTGGCAAGCTTACTTATTTTGGACGATTAATATTAAACCAAAACGCATTAACGCTAGTTTGGCCTTTGATCTTTATCCACTGCTACGAAAAGAAGATTGGCTTGATAAATTTGAAGGGCACCCTATATACAGAGAAACTAGGGCTCAAGAAATAGTTGAGTCTCTATGGTCTTATCCAGGTAGTCCTTGGTATCACCGAATTAACATGTTGGGTGAATCTGGCATGGGTCAGATGGTCACACAAGCAGCATGGGTAAAGTCTTTGATGGCTACATATATTAAAGCATGGGAAGGTAGAGGAGTTAGTATCGGTGGGCTGTTTGGATCTCCTGCTGGAAGTGAAGCTGAAGTGTTGCCTTGGAGTCGGACTCAACAAGCTGCATTTCTAATTTACGTGTGGCAAAAAATCAAAGATTCTATAAATAATTGCGAAGAAGATTGGGCACAAGCATTAAGAAATAACCAACAACTTTCTCTAATCGATTCTGACCAAGATCCTGCTTTTTCTGGTTCTTTTGAAACTCATTTCAATACCAATATAGGCACAAGAGGCGCTCTATATATCACAAATGATCTTTGCTATGTAGAAGCTGAGAAGCTTGACTTGTGGAGTTGGTCTATCGATGAAAGTTTTTACGAGCCAACTGAAGAGACAATCAAAGCTGCTTTAGAATCGCTAAAAAATCACCAAGTTTCAAGCTTTATCCAAGACATCTCTACTTGTCTGTCTACATTTGATTGGCGAACTTCTTCTGCACCTGGTCTTAGTGAGGGAGATCGACTGAAAAAATCTGCAATTCGAGGTGGAGCCGGATTCAAAGAGCTTCGTCGGCAACTATTATTGCACTTGTCTCATTGTGAATTATCTTCTGTTAGAGAGGTGGCTCAAAAGGTAGTTAAAATCTTGGGTTATGACTTATGAGGCAACTTGATAATTCACAAGTGAGCCTCATTGGCCAAGCATCTAATCTGGGAATTATAGACTCCTTGTCTAACCTCAAGCACTCTTGTTTTGGAAATGGGTTTTGGCTAAAATTCAATAACCGATATTGCAGAAATACGATAAATATTTTAAAGAATGATATTAGAAATTCTCAAATTAATGATACTGAACTTATAGAGTATATTGCTGCTTCTGCACCACTACATTGTACGGATGGCTGGAGCTATTTAGGCAGGGCCTTACAGAGTCATGTGCGCTCGGACTATGATTCGGCAAGACACCTAGCTTACTATGCTGAGCTGCGAGCAACTATGTCGTTTCTAGCAACTCAAGGGATTGGTATCTTTAATAGAGATCATTTTATTGTTGACGCCCAAAGTAAATGTCACCTTATCAGAGGATTTGGTACACATGAAATATCATGGCTTGCTCTGCAAGAATGGTCTCAACGATCAGGAGATTTACTTGCAGATATTATTTCTGTCAAAAATAGATCTCTGAGAGATTGGTTGGTGGCACTAGGGCAAGGGGGCTTATCTCCGTCTGGAAATGTTATGCCAATCACACAAGACTGGCTTAAAAAATGGGGTGTAGATTTATCTGTCATGAATAGCGATCGAGATGAACGTAATAACGCAAGTTATAGACCAAATAGACTCACTCGATCAGCATCTATAAATGTTTTAAGATCGTCTTGCTTTGTCCGAGAATTATGGACGCTTTTCAGGCCATCTGGCTTGTCAATATTTGAAGATTTGGACAAGCACCTTTTACGCTTGAGTCTTGAACTTTTATATCAATCATCAGGGAGAGATCTTGAGAAGAACTCTGGAGCATATGAGAAAAGAATTAGATCCACTATTGAAGCTTTGAACATCACCAATGATTCACCAGAAGAGGAGCGATTAACACACTTCTTGACCAGACGCAATTCACCCTACGACCCTCAAATTATTTCAGAAGCATCAGTTCCGATACCCCCATTAACAGATGAAATCAATTTAGATAAACCCTATCATCACTTGCAGGTTATTTCAAGAGCAGCTCTATTATTGCGTGTTTCAAGCGCCTCCTGTTCTAGATTGTTGCGCGATTCACTCATTAATCCATGTGATGATCTTGGATTTTGGTGGCGTAATCTTGGTGAGGAGAGAGGACTTTGGCAAGATTCTAACACTTCTGAAGAAAGCCTAGAGGATCTCTGGGAAGATATTGAATTTGCCATGCAAAATGTTCAAAAATGGGAGCAATCTAATTCTGTGAATCCTTGTTACGGTAATTGGCAAATGAATTGTTCACAGTCACTTTTCACTCTAAGTGGTTGTGAGCTTATTAGTTTATGGGGATTAGGAATATAAAATTTATATCCCTTATGAATAAAAAAACAAAGTTGGAAGAAAAAATGGAGACTCCAATCTTTCTCGGATCGATGAAAGATTTTTGTGTAGAGATTCAAAATCTTTATTGTTTCGATCAAATACCTTGGATTATTGGTTATTCAGGTGGAAAAGACAGTACCTGCGTTCTCCAACTTACTTGGAATGCGATCGCAGCACTCCCCTTAGAAAAACGTACAAAACCAATTCACGTTCTGACCACAGATACCCTTGTCGAAAACCCCATCGTTGCAGCCTGGGTTAGACAGTCCCTAGAAAGACTCAAAATAAGTGCTCAAGAACAGCAGATGCCTTTTGAGCCGCACTTACTGTTTCCAGAAGTCAAAGATACCTTTTGGGTCAACCTTATCGGTAAAGGCTATCCTGCTCCTCGGCATATGTTTCGTTGGTGTACCGAACGCCTCAAAATTAAACCCGCCGACCAATTTATCCAGAGCGTCGTCCGAGAAAAAGGCGAAGTTATTATTCTCTTAGGCACCCGCAAAGCAGAAAGCTCCCGACGTGCAAATGTCATGGCAGACCATGAAGTCGGTCAAGTTAGTGATCGAATTTCAGAGAATGCCGATACCCTTAAAAGCTCCCTTCTTTACCGCAGTAAATTACCCAACGCGCTCATTTATAGCCCCATCGAAAACTGGAGCAACGATGAAGTGTGGCTTTACCTCATGCAGTGGGAAAACCCTTGGGGGCATAGCAATAAAGAACTTCTTACACTCTATCGTGGAGCCACCCCGGATAACGAATGTCCCTTTGTCATCGACACTACAACCCCAAGTTGTGGCGACTCTCGCTTTGGCTGCTGGGTCTGCACTCTCGTCAACCGTGATCGGTCAATGGAAGCCATGATCCAAAACGATGGAGATCGAGAATGGATGCAGCCGCTCCTTGATCTCCGCAATGAGCTAGATGTCTATGATGACCATGACCGCCGCGACTTTCGTCGTCTATCTGGGAAAGTCCAACTTTTCGAGCGCAACGTCGATAAAAACTCGACAGAAGTTATTCCAATTCCTGGCCCCTATACCCGCTACTGGCGAGAAGAATGGCTCAAGCGACTTTTAGCAGCGCAGGAGTTTGCTCGTCAAAACGCCCCCGAACATATGCGAGACATCACCCTTATTTCTCCTGAAGAACTGAGTGAAATTCGCCGCATCTGGCGCGAAGACAAACATGAATTCGACGACTCTCTCCCGCGTATCTACCGCGAAACCACAGGCCAAATCTTCCGCGACCCTCGCCCCGGTGCAGAGCAGAGCCTCCTCGGCAGCGACGAATGGAGCGTCCTCGAAGACCTCTGCAATCAAGACCCCATGCACCTAGAACTCATGGCAAAACTACTCGATACCGAACGCCAATTTGCCGTCATGGGCAGACGCGCAGGCATCTACGAAGCCCTCGAAAAATGCTTTGAAACCAGCTCCCGCAGCAAAGAAGACGCCATTCAACAGGCCCATCAAAAGCGCGATCTCAAAGAGGCTGCTAATGAAGGGGATATCGAAAAAGTCAAGCAAATGACCACCTGGGCAGACCTCAAATTCAAACAAAATTAAAACCATCCCACAGCAACTCTAGTGCTTAAGTCATTGCTCATCCATGACAAATTTTGCCAGCTCGTATACTGAAGATAGCAACCTTTGTAGTCCACCTAAGGCATAGCTATGGCACAAGCCTATCGTGACAACCTCCGGCAAATCATCCCTAAGCCTTGGCCCACCATGTATGATCTTCCCAGTGAAGATCCTGAGGAACCAGGCTTGCCAGATGAGTTTCATGATTTTCAGCCACACCTTTTAAGTGCTACTTTAAGGTTGGCCGAAGTGGAGCGCGATCACATATTCACAGGCACAGATCTCAACCTTTATTATGATCCCAATCATCCGCTGTGGCATAAACGACCGGATTGGTTCCTATCAATTGGAGTGCCCCGCCTCTATGCAGGGTGGGATTTACGCTTAAGCTATGTGGTTTGGGATGAGGGTGTGAACCCCTACGTCGTTGTAGAATTGCTGTCACCAGGCACAGAGAAAGAAGATCTAGGACAAACACAAGCAGGAGAAGGTGCCCCCCCGACAAAGTGGGAGGTATATGAAAGCATCTTAAAAGTACCTTATTACATCTTGTATGACCGTTATAGCAACACATTAAGAGGGTTTAAGCTGGTTGAGGGACGGTACCAGGCGCTGGTAGTAGAAAATGACCGGATTAGGATGCCAGAGTTAAAAGCAGGGTTAGGTTTATGGGAAGGTGAGTACGAAGGTAGGATCCGACCTTGGCTGAGATGGCTGGATAGCAAAGGAAATTGGATTCCAACCGCCTTAGAACAGGCTGAAGAGCGGCAGCGACAGGCTGAAGAGCGGCAGCGACAAGCTGAAGAACGGCAGCGACAGGCTGAAGCAAATGCAGCTCGCCTTGCTGAAAAATTGAGAGCGCTAGGGATTGACCCAGAGTGAACTTAGAAAATTTCCAGAACACTTAAACCCGTCACTTTACTGACCTCATAAGTCCGCTATTCTGGGCGATGCTGTAAGCGTTAGTCAAACGAGGGCTTTGATAGTAAATGTAGCCCAATGATATTTAAAGAATTGGTTCTACAAAATTTTGGGCCATACCAAGGGCGACAGGTACTGAATTTGACCCCTGCCACTGATGAAGCAGCAAGCCCCATCATTTTATGCGGTGGCATGAACGGCGGCGGCAAAACCACCCTTCTAGACGCCATTCGTCTTGCCCTATATGGGCAGCGTGCCCAATGCTCCACCCGACGCACCCAAAACTATCCTGAATTTTTGACCCAGTGCGTCCACTACCAAGCCGACAGTTCAGAAACCGCCAGCATCGAACTTGCCTTTGAATGCATCCTCAATAACGTTCCTAAACAAATCCGGATCCAGCGCACCTGGACTAGAGAACCACGGGGCAGCCGAGACGCCCTAGAAATTTTAGTAGACGATTGGCCCGACGAAGCCCTCACCAAAACCTGGGACGAATGGATTGAATCCGTCTTGCCCCTCGGTATCTCCAACCTATTTTTATTTGATGGTGAACAAATTAAAGACCTTGCCGAGCAAGATACACCGCCCCAAAACGTTGTAGAAGCCATCCGCGCCATCCTTGGCTTAGAACTCGCCGATCGCCTCTCCCTCGACCTCGAAGTGCTGACCCAGCGCAAACGCAAAGCCCTCGCCAACGACCAGGAACTACAGGCACTCCAAGCCCTTGAACTAAAGCTGGACGAGCAAAATCAAGCGCGTCAAACTGAGGAAGAGACTTTAACCGCACTGAGGGATGAACTTCAACAGGCACAGATTGCCGTTCAGCAAGCCCAAGACAACTTCATCACCCAAGGCGGTCAAATTGCTCAGGATAGTCCTCAACTTCAGGAAAAACTACAAACTATCCAGGAAGCGATCGCCCTTCAACATCAGCAGCTCCGAGAACTTGCCGCTGGGGAACTGCCACTCTTGCTGATTCAGCCCTTGCTCCAAGAAACTCAGCAGCAAGCCCAAAAAGAAATGCGGCGCAAACAAATTGAAATGGCCCTTGATCTATTATCAGAGCGCGACCAACGACTATTAGAAATCCTGGCAGAACTTAAACTACGCCCCAAACAAACCCAAGCCATACAGACCTTCTTTACCGAAGAAAACCAGGCCCTAGAGCAAGAAGCCAAAAACCATGAGAATTGGCTAGACCCCGACATCGCCACACTCAACCAGCTCACGCACCTCTTAACCCATCAACTTCCAGCTGTCGCCCAACGCAGCAAAGAACAGCTTAAACAGCTCCAGATTTTAGAAACAGAGCAAGATGCGACCGAACGCTATCTTGCCAGCGCCGCCTCCGCTGAGGTCTACGCACAGCTTAAAGAAGCCGTCACCCAAGCCCAATCCGACTTAGAAACCGTGCAAATTCGCCAGTCAGCCTGTGTAGAAAAGCTGCGGGGCATCGACCGTGCGATCGGCACCCTTAAGAAAGAACTCACCCAGTACAGCGAACAAACCCTTGCCCAACAAAGCCGCGCCCATTTCCTTAGGGCTGCCACCAAAGTGCAGCAAACCCTAGACGCCTTCCGCCAGCAGCTCACCCTCCGTAAACTCAGCCAGCTCGAAACCCGTGTCACCGAATGTTTTCGGTATCTGCTGCACAAACAAGACCTCATCCAGCGCATCATTATTAGCCCCCAAACCTTTGGCCTCACCCTCTTTGATCATCAAGGCAAAACCGTCCCCAAACATCGCCTTTCCGCAGGCGAAAAACAGATTTTGGCGATCGCCCTACTCTGGGGGCTAGCCCGTGCCTCCGGTCGGCAGCTGCCCATCGCCATTGACACCCCCCTCGGACGCCTTGACTCAGAACATCGCCATAACCTAGTGGAACGCTATTTTCCCCAAGCCAGCCACCAAATGTTGCTGCTCTCCACCGACACCGAAATTCGGCAAGAAGATGTGCAGCAGCTTAGAACAGGAAAAGCGATCGCCCACGAATACCTGCTTTACTACAGCCCCACCGAGCGCCAAACCACCATTCAAACAGGATATTTTTGGTAAGTGGAACCCCCAGTTGACCGGATCAAACTTTCTCAAGCTGCCAAAGACCAGCTCGTCAAACTCAAACGAGTGACCAAAATCGACCAGTGGAATATCCTGTGTCGCTGGGCATTGTGTCGTTCTCTGGCAGAACCTTCTCCCCCCTCACCTGTCGCAATCCCTGCGGATAGCAACCTTGAAATGACCTGGCAAGTCTTTGGTGGAGAGGCTGGAGACTTATTGCTCATTGCGTTAAAGCAACGCTGCCATACCGACGGTTTATCTACGGATCACGAGACACTTGCAGCCCAGCTGCGTCTGCACCTTCATCGCGGTATTGGTTACCTAGCAGGCGATCCAACCCTCAAGAAAATTGAACATTTCATCGGTATCGCAATTGCAGCCGACGCCTCTACTTCTTAACCTTAAGCACGGTATAGCGCCCGTCTGCTTCCTTTCTAAAAAGCTTCTCCCCAACTGCATTCTTACGGCTTAGTCCATCACAACGCCGATCAATTGCACTCCTCACAATCCCCCTTGGATCCTTTGTATTGAAGGTGTAGAGTTTTTGCGCCAAAATTATCTGAGTGATTTCTGCCAGCGTTAGCGGTTTCTGTGCCGCCCTTAGAACCTCAACCACCACCTGAGCTACTGTCTTACGCTGCGTTTTTTGCTGCATAGTTAGACCCAACTAAACTCATCAAATAAAAGCGCTTGGACACTGCCATCCGGCAAGATCTCGGGCAACATCATGTCTCCCCTGGCTTCAGAGCCATCCCACCTTTCAGGATAGGTATTAGCGGCAATCAACGCTTCAATTCGCGCCAGTTCCTCACCATTAATCAGGCTAATCTCAGGCTGACCCAGCGATCGCGCTGCCTCATTGACCTCAGTCTGAATCGTCAAAACCTGATCCAGCATAAACCGCCGAGCCTCCATATGGAGCGGCCCTAAACGCCCCTGCTTTGCCGCCAAAGAGCCATCCTTATTGACTTCCCCATGCTTACGGAGACGATACTGCGGCTTTTTAATTTCCCAGTATAGGGGTCTGAGCTTTTGCAACGGCGCAAGATAAGCCCACTGCGGTTGAGCCACCACCCGATCTAGCGCCGCATCTCGCTGTACCAACGGGCAACCCATACAGCCCGTTCGGGCGTTCATCGGCTCTTCTCCATCGCCCACATCCTGCCCATACACCTGAGCAATTTCAAGCGTCGGGAAGCCGAATTCTAAATCAGCTTGCAGCAGCCAATCCCAGACATGGCAGACTCGCCAATGCACAATCGGTGCTAGCGTATCGGCGATCGCCTTTGCCGTAGACTGCTGAAACCAGCCCTGTCCGCACTCGCCCCCATCCTTCGTACAGCTCACCGCAATGCGCTGATCGCGGGCGGCACTCTCCCCAATCCGCACCCCCGTCAACATCAAAAACTTTTCGCCCCGCTCTTGGCGCAGCGCTTCCAGTTCCCGCTCCATACTCATCACCTTCAGCTTCGGCGTACACCACCGGAACGTATTAGAAGGCGGCGGCACCCCCCGACCCAACATATAGACAAAATAGCGATGATCTAGCTCCGGCAGCACCACACGGGTCTGAAATGCACCCGCCTCAAACAACGGCTCTAACCGACCCCGCAGCTCCGCCAAAATATTCAAAGCAGATGTATGTAGCGGCGGTAGCTCCTGTCGTGTATCCGCATAGAGAATCGTCAGACTTTCCGGTCGCTCAATCTGTCCAGACCCAATCAGATGCGCCACCAGCGTCACCGTCGCCGCCGAATCCTTCCCCCCAGAAAAAGCGATCGCCCAGTGTTTGTAGAGCGCACCGTACTGATGCAGCGAATCGAGCGAAAGCTGGATACTCTTGTCCAGGGTTAACCGATCCTGCTCAAATAGACTGATAGTCTGCATTTTTGTCTCTGAGTTTTCAAGAGCCGACAGCTAGGGAACATGGCCAATGATTTGAGCCTAACTGCCCAATGATTTGAGCCTAACTTAAATAGTGACCATCCCCACGTTCCGCTGCTGGAATTATAACGATCCGGTTGGGTTTGCAAAAACAGAGTCCCTTACCCTCGGAGCCATCGTCTATGACTGACATCAACCTCCAAGCTATAGAGGCAAACCCGGCTGAGGCATTGCTGAACGCATTTCCTGCTCTGGCAGTTCAATGCCAACATAGTTCGGTTGGGAAGCTTTTGCCCAACGCGCTTTACATCCATCAGTCAGCACTGCCAGACCTCGACCAACAGCTTCAAGCCTATGAGCATTGCGCCCGTCAGTACATCAATGAACAAGACCCTTTCACTCTGATCAAGTTTTATCTAGATCAGCCCAAGCTTTCCTATCTCTTCTATCCCAACTTCGATACAGACCCTCACCCTGCCCTGCATTGCAGCACTCAGATCGATTGCCGCACGAGACAAATCACTCGCCGCGACTATGGCGATCGCCCAAATCCCCCAATCCTGCATCGTAAAGAAACCTTTGTCACTCCCGACTATCCCCATTATCAAAAATTTAGACGCCTCACCCAGCAAGAAGAAGCCCAGGGGTTACTCGACGATCCGCGCTGGATTGGAACCCTTCAGAGATGGCGATCGCGGCTGAAAGAGCATGACCTGGATATACACCCAGATCATCAGGTGGTCCAGACAAACCCGACCTACTCACCCAAAATCGAGCGCCATCGAGCCGCAATGGTTCGTACTGCGCTTTCCAAACCTGTTCGTATGGCCTTAGAAGCCGGACTCTTTACCGCCGAACGCACATTTTTCGACTACGGGTGTGGGCATGGGAGTGATATCCAGCACATTGACAACCTGGGCTACACCGCATCTGGCTGGGATCCTCATTACCATCCCGATAACGCCTGCCACGCTGCCGATATCGTCAATCTCGGCTATGTCATCAACGTGATTGAAGACCTCAGCGAACGTCGGGAAGTTCTCCTTAAAGCATGGAACTTAACCCGTCACACCCTGATTGTTGCTGCTCAGGTCCTAGTAGATAACCCATCGGGCCGGGTCGCCTACAGCGATGGCCTCCTCACGCGTCGGAATACCTTCCAGAAATATTATGAGCAGGAAGAACTGAAGACCTATATCGACCAGGTGCTAGGAGTCGATGCGGTTCCAGTGGCCTTAGGAATTTATCTAGTCTTTCGGGATCAAGGCTTTGCCGAAAGCTTCCGAGCCTCGCGCTTTCGTTCTAGGGCAACAACTCCTAGGGTAAGGGTTAGCGTTCGCCGTTTTGAAGCATACAAAGAACTGCTGGCACCCTTAATGGCCTTCATGACTGAACAAGGTCGCCTACCTGTCAAGAACGAACTGGCCGCAGAACCTGAAATCACCGCTCAATTCGGTACCTTAAAACGGGCTTTTCAAGTCATTTTACAGGCCACGAATGTCCAAGAGTGGGATGCGATCGCCGACAAACGCCGTCATGATATCCTGCTTTACCTAGCTCTGAGCCACTTTGGCCACCGCCCTCGGTTTCGGGAACTCTCTGAAACGATGCGAAACAACATTAAGGGACTATTTGGTTCCTATTCCCAAGCCTGTGTCGCTGCCGACCTGATGTTAACTAGCTTGGGGACACCTGAGTTCATCGCAACTTGCTGTCAGCAGAGCGCCATTGGTCGATTAACAGCCAGCGGCTTGTATGTGCACATCTCTGCGCTCGAAGAGCTTGACCCGATGCTAAGACTCTACGAAGGCTGTGCCAGTCGAACCATTGGCAGAATGGCAGAAGCAACCTTGATCAAGTTTCACACTCGGGCACCCAAGCTTTCTTACCTGTTCTATCCTGATTTCGATACAGATCCCCACCCTCGCCTGCACACCAGTATGCAGATTGACCTAAGGGATTTGCAGGTCAGCTACCGGGATTACGACCCTGAAACGGACTGCCCAATCCTGCATTGGAAAGAGGCTTATGTGTCAAGCAGCTATCCCCTGCGGGAAAAGTTCTCTAGGCTAACACGCCAGGAAACAGATTGGGGTTTACTCGACGACCTAAAAGCGATCTCCACCCGCAAGGGATGGCAGCGCCAGCTCATAGAACACTGTGCCGAATTGAAAGGACATCGCCTAATCTGGCGCAAAGAGGCCGATCCTTATCGCGTGAAAATCCTTCGCTCTGCTCACCGTAGGCGGGCAAGCAAGGGATGATCCAACGATGCAATGTAATCTAAATTGATCAAGCGTTACGATTCAGGAGATGCAGTTAACTGCTCTGAAAGCCTTCTATCGGACTCGAACCGATGACCGACGGTTTACAAAACCGTTGCTCTACCAACTGAGCTAAGAAGGCATGAGGGATAACAGTCTATTGATTCTTGCAAATTAGCTGCTTTCCCAACTGACTTACATCAGCAGTGCAAGCATCATTATACACAAGGTCTAGCAGTGGTGCAGCCAGTCAGTAATTGACAGCGGCAGGGGCCGACGTTGACGACTGCTGGGATTAATACAGACGTGACGGGTCTGTGCTTGGCTAATGGGCTGCGCTAAGTCGTTCACGCGGTAAATTTCATAGTGCAGCTCAAACTCACTGTCTGACTTCACTGTGGTACTGAGGTGGATCTCATGGCGATCGCCGCAGTAAGCAGGCTGGTAATAGTCCACCGAGGCATGCACAATCGGTAGCGCGAGATCGTTGCTGGCACTCATCAACTGGCCGAGATCAATTCCATTGGCCATCAGCGCCTCTTCATAGGCTTCGTGGCACATGGCCAAAGTATTGGCAAAATAGACCACACCCGCTGCATCGGTATCCTGAAACCGGATGGTACGACGGTAAATAAACGTCATGACAGTGTCTGGCGCTCCTCTGCCGCCGTGATCGCCATCCTCTTGCCCGACGCTTGAGGGTTCATGGACTCAGCCATCCCTGTTATTTGCCACTGCGGCATATCGTTACAGCAAGATCAGCGAAACCGCGTATCCTAGTGAATGAAATCTGCTTTGTAGTCTAAGCCAAAATGAACGGGCCAGAGTTAATTTCAGAGTATGCCAGCGGAGTTAGACGCTTCTATAAAGCGCAGCTGCGCGGGGCCATTTTGTTTAACGAAAAGCTCAGCTTCATAAACCTCAGCTTTGCTGATCTCAGCCACGCTGATTTGCGCGGGGTAGATTTGTTTGGCAGTGACCTGAGCTGGGCCAACTTTCAGCACGCCAATTTAGCAGGGGCCAATCTCAGCCGCGCCAACCTGCGGGGCACCAAACTTTTCCATGCAGATCTGCGGAGTACTAACCTGAGGGGAGCCCAGCTTCAGGGTGCCTTCTGGGACGATACGACCCAGCTTCCCGAGGCAGTGCGTCAGAAGTTGCCGCGCCGCAAGCCATAATTAGACGGATTTGGACAGTGAGATGGGTTTGCCCTCCGAGATCAAGTAGGCCACCCCAGCACCCCCCAATTCAGCGGCGATCGCCACGAGTCGATAAATGGTTACAGCGCCGAGTAGCAGCGCAGGCGACAGGTAAGCATCTAAGACCTGAAGGGCCGAGGTCTCAAAAACGCCCAGGCCGCCGGGGGCTGGAATCACAAGGCTCAATAACCAGGCAAAGCTAAACCCGCTCATCAGAGGCTGAAACAGCGGAATGGTGATGGGTGTGAGGGCCAGCAGAATACAGATAAAGGCCACGCTCCGTAGACCAATGGAAACCGTTGAACCGAGCAGAACCCAAATCGGGTAGCGCTGAAACGTCGTGTGAGTAGACTCCTTACCTTGCACTTTCCGGAATAGCTGCCAGCCACCGTTGAACACTTTTGGGTGCAGAATCAACAAAATGCCAGCCAAGATCAAAATCAATACCCCAGTCGAGCGAGACTGACGCCAGAGGGCAATTCCTAGCGCCCCCGCAATCACAAACAGGGGTTCTAGAATCACGCTCAGGGTGGCAAACTCAACGCTAATGCCGCGCTGCCGCGCTGCCATGACCCGACCATACATATGCCAGACGCTGCCGGGTACATATTTGGCGGGTGCGTTTTTGAGAAAGGTAATAATAGCCCAGCGTCGGGGGACTTGGTGGGGCAGCGACTCTAAGATTAGCCCCCAGACCACCGCCGACCAAATCTGTGCCGCCCCGAAAATGGCGATCGCCATCGCAACATAGGTCCAGGCTTGGGGCTGAAACTGGAGGGTGCGGACATCCTGCCAATGGGAGCTGAAGGCTTTGACCAAGAAAATACCAGTAGCAATTAAAATGCCCCAGCGGGTTACCCACTGTAGAATCCGCCGCATAAGTTTGAGTCCCTTGCTACCGCTCTCGGTCTGTCAGACTTAGTGTGCCCGTATAAACGGGCAACCGACTAGCCGCCAAGAGCATAAGTATTACTTTTTGTAAGAGCCTCACACCGACCTCATTGTTCCAGGGTGTTGTGAGGTTGCCTGTATCCTGGCGAACGTTATTCCCGTCTTGATTTAGGTTTACTCTACACGGCCAGTCATGAGGATTCAGTGAACGACCCTGTATCAGATTGAGGCCAAGGCCAGAAAAAAGCACTGCCACCATTGAGTAGCAGTGCTTTTGATGCAAGAGACTGACGAAATTGCTATGACATCAAGGCTAGAACGTGAAAGTTGTTCTTAACACTCCAACAAAGATGTCACCGCTGTTGGGGTTACCTTCAGGATTGATGAGGTAGATCACGCCCGGGGTGATACTGATGTTGTTGTTGATTGGGAACTGGTACAGCGCTTCAAGATGAATCGCGGGGTCAACATCCTCCCGAGTTCCATCAAAGGAGTTGTTGAGTACCATCGGTGGCAAGCCTACAATCAATCCACCTAAAGCCCCTTTCTTGAAGAGGTCGGGGAACGCAAAGTTTACCGCTGCGTTAATAATGTCGGCAGAACCTGTGCCATTGGCACGATCTGCATTGGTGTAGCCAAACCAACCGCCAACCGCA
The DNA here is from genome assembly GCA_964644325.1 of uncultured bacterium. Lineage (GTDB taxonomy): Bacteria > Cyanobacteriota > Cyanobacteriia > Thermosynechococcales > Thermosynechococcaceae > CAZXWR01. Next base: position 34,413 of record CAZXWR010000003.1, on the reverse strand, counting down.
AACCGAGGCGTGATTTTGAAGGTTCCTTCTAGACCGACCGAGTTCCCGATCAGCGGCTGTGCAACTCCATTGAGAACGAATGGAACGTTGGCACTGGCGCTACCTGTAAAATAGCGCATGTGGCCGTCAGGGGCGTAGTTGCGGATGTAGGTTAGACCCACCTTCCCGCCGTCATAGGGTTTATAAGACAGTTGTGCCAAAGCACTGTAACTCCCGCCAAACAACCCGCTATCCGAGACATCTGCTAAGGTCGCAAACCCTGCCGGGTTGACTGCATTGCCGGGTGTTGCAACAGATTGGTTAGAACGACCAGCCAAGTAGCCTATGTCAAAGCGAAACTTATCCGATAAGTCGTAGGCGGCACCAATCCCTGAGGTTGAAGGGTAGCCCACTGTTCCAATGCGGTAGATCGGGTTGCGCTCACCGAAGAAAGAAATAGAGCCTTTACCGCCGCCGCCGCCTTCAAAATAGGGATTGATTGAATCGGCATAGTAGTGGTGGAAGGCTGCGTTCGCAAAGGCCGTGACCTTTAGCTTGTCTCCAACCGGAAACATATAGGACAGACGATCTAAGAGAACACCACCTTGCGTATCCCCTGTATCAAATGATAGACGGGTCAAATTTGTACCCGCTGCACCCTGCCAGTTAATCGGACGAGTGGAAGATTGCAAGCGAGTATAGAGTAAGTCTTTCCCGGTAAAACTAGTGAGGAGATTCAATCGGGATCTGGCCGTAAACGTGACGTTGGCATCTATGGGGGTATCAACCGCGTTTGCGACTTCACCCACTAATCCCCCAAGGGCAAAAATAGCTTCACCGTTGAGTTTAGTGGTGGTGGAGAACTGCTGGGCTTCTAAAGTGGCGGTGCGGGCTTCTAGACCATCCACGCGGCCTTTGAGGGTTGCCAGCTCGGCTTTGAATTCTTCTTGCAGGGCTTTGACGGTCTCCAGATCTTCTTTGGTGGCAAAGCGATCGCTGATTTGGTCTAAGCAGGCATTGAGGGCAGCGGCCAATTCATAGCGGGTAGCGGCCCGATTGCCGCGGAAGGTGCCATCGGGATAACCCGCGATACAGCCGTAGCGCTCCACCAGGGACTGCAGTGCCTGAAAGGCCCAGTCAGTGGGCTGGACATCGGAAAGCTGCGAAACGGAAGTAACCTGGGCTTCGCTTTCTGATTCGGCAAACAAAGGGCTTAAATGCGCTCCAGACTCAGCGGTCGCATTGCTCAACCCACTGGTCAGTAATTCGTCAGCATTAGCGCTGGCAGACACACCAAACACCGAAAGCAGGACTGCACCACAGAGCAGCCGACTCATCATTCGTCCAAACATATTTTGCTGATCCTCACACCATTAACTAGAAAATCAATCCCAGGGAAAGACGCTACATAAACTAGCGTTTACTCCCTAAAGCAGTCATACACTCCACAAAGCTCAGTATTCGGCAAAAATGAGGTGCTATTCAGTAAAAAACATCACACTTAACGCCAAGTTACCTTTGCTTATCTCCAAGTTAAGAACAAGAAACATGAAGCTTTGTGCGATAGGCTACAAAACTCAGTTTGTTTTTGCAAGCGAAGCATTGTAATGATGCAAAAAAAGAATATTGTGCCTACCATTCCTGGAGGGCGATCGCTAACCCGGTGGCGAGAGCATTCGGTTCGGTGTGGTCGTGCGACTGGCGCTGTATTTCGCGGTGGCTGGCTGCTGGGTCAATTTGCTTGAGGGCTGCTACCACATGTAGGCGCACACCATAGTCGGGGTCGGCAAGCTGTTGGATCAAGGGGGCGATCGCCTGGGGCTGTCCCAACTGCCCCAAGGCTAGGGCTATGGAAGCTTTGAGCGTAGAGAACTGCCCCATTGGCAGCGATGCCAGCCAATCCAGCAACTGTTCCGTCATGAATTGTTGAGCAGCTTCTCCCTGAGCTTTAGCGCCAGCCTGTACCAGTTTTTGGCGGAGCATTGCCGAATCCGCAGCTGCGGGAACTTCAAGGGGCCACAGCTCCGCCAGCTTGTGAACGGATTCTAGGGTGCCGATCCAACCCAGGGCGTCAATGCTCAATCCCCGGTCTGCCAGACTCCGCTGGGGCGATCGCGCCACTTCATGCAAAGCGGCGATCGCCGCTGGAGTTCCCAAGCGGCTCAGAGCCCGAATGGTGGCTTCAACCACGATTGGGCTTTCGTCCTCAAGTCGCGGGAGCAGCTGGGCAACCAGCGTCTCCACCGGATACTCATCCTGCCGCACCCCCAACGCGGCGATCGCCGCTTTGCGCACCCCTGCCCTGGAATCGGTCAGACCATCCAGAAAAACAGGCAGTACCGTCGGCTCATGAAATTGGTCGAGCGCCTCTAGAACAATTTCCCGTTGGGGTTCAGCCCGATCCTGGGCAATTTCCAGCAGGAGTGGGCGCACATCAGGGTGATGCACTTGGGCCAAGGCTCGAATCGTACAGGCGCGCGTTTTTGGATTGTGCAACTCTTGAGACAGCAGACTTAGCGCTTCACCCCCCATGGCGGCCATCTGCTGCGCTGCCTGCCAGCTCACCTCATCGTCTTCCGAGGTTTCTAGCAACCTCGCCAAGGCCAGGATAGAAGCAGCACCAGGAATTCCTCCCAAAACCCGCGCTGTAAACCAGTGCAGCTCCACATCATCCGCTTGAGTTTGGAGCAGCTCCACCAAGTGAGGCACAACCGATTCGCCCAGGGCTACAAGCTGTTTAGCCGCTTGCCAGCGACAGTCAAAACCGCCGTTGGCAAAAGTTCCGAGCAGGCTTTTCAAATCGTTCACAATGGGCAAATCTCGCCAATTTCAGCTACCTCTGACAGCTTTAATATCTAGCGACTCCACCCCAAAAAACAAGCCTGTTCCATGTATTTGCTGCATGGCAACGATGCACTTCATCCATGAATCGTATCTTTTTGTAGCGAAAGATACGAATGTTAGGCAAGAATTAACTGTAGTTTGACACTTAAATCCCCAAGCGTTCCCGAAAAACATGATTTTGTTTCAAAACTTTGTTTAATAAACCGGTCGTTGTTTGCAGGAATCTGCTCGAAAGTGATGAACAGGCTAGCGTGGCCACCGCCAGTTAGTGATCCAAGTTCTCCTGAGTTTTTCGGTCATATCATTATTGGGAAGCGTTCGTAATCGAGGGTATAACCTTGTCTAGTCTTGCAGTGGAAGCTTCAGGAAAACTCAATAAGTTTGAGCGCATCAAGGCCGAGAAAGACGGCCTAGCGGTTCAGAATGAGCTACCTCAGTTTGCCCAGATGGGCTGGGAAGCGATCAATGAAGCCGATCGGGACGTGCGCCTGAAGTGGCTGGGGCTATTTTTCCGTCCTGTGACGCCTGGGCGATTTATGCTGCGGATGCGCTTGCCCCACGGTATTCTCACCAGCGGCCAAATGCGGGTTCTCGCCGAGGTCATTCAGCGATACGGCTCGGATGGCAGTGCTGATATCACCACCCGTCAAAACCTTCAACTTCGAGGGATTCGCCTGGAAGATATTTTGGGCATATTTGAGCGGCTTCAGGAGGCGGGGCTGACCAGTATCCAGTCCGGCATGGACAATGTGCGGAATATTACAGGGTCGCCTGTCGCTGGGATCGATGCGGATGAGCTAATCGATACCCGGGGGCTAGTGCGCAAGGTTCAGGACATGATTACCAATAACGGTAAAGGTAATCCTTCCTTTACTAACCTGCCGCGCAAGTTCAATATTGCGATCGGGGGCTGTCGCGATAACTCAATCCATGCCGAGATCAACGACATTGCCTTTGTGCCAGCCTTCAAAGAAGGGCAGCTGGGGTTCAATGTACTGGTTGGAGGGTTCTTCTCGGCCAGACGCTGTGCAGCAGCTGTGCCTCTGGATGCCTGGGTTGATGCTCGGGATGTTGTGGCCATTTCGGAGGCCATCTTGGTCGTGTATCGAGACAATGGGCCACGGGCTAATCGGCAAAAGTCACGGCTGATGTGGCTGATTGATGAGTGGGGTGTCGAGCGATTTCGGGCTGAGGTTGAGGCCCAGCTTGGATTTTCCCTCAAATCGGCTGCCCCCAAAGATGAAATTGTTTGGGAAAAGCGCGATCATATTGGCATTCACGCCCAAAAGCAGCCTGGACTGAACTATGTGGGGTTGCATGTCCCGGTCGGGCGGCTATTTGCAGATGACATGTTTGAGTTGTCGCGACTGGCTGAGGTCTATGGCAGTGGCGAGATCCGTCTCACGGTTGAGCAAAACGTCATTATTCCCAACATTCCCGATTCCCGCGTGAGCGCCTTCCTGCGGGAGCCGCTGGTGCAAAAGTTCTCGATCCAGCCTTCCCCCCTGATGCGATCGCTGGTGTCCTGTACTGGCGCGCAATTCTGTAACTTTGCCCTGGTGGAAACCAAAAATCGAGCCTTGGCTCTGACGCAGGAGCTAGATGCAGAGCTGGACTTACCTCAGACCGTTCGCATTCACTGGACAGGCTGTCCTAATTCCTGTGGTCAGCCCCAGGTCGCTGATATTGGCCTGATGGGTACCAAGGTTCGCAAAAACGGCAAAACTGTTGAAGGGGTTGACCTCTACATGGGTGGCAAGGTTGGTAAAGATGCCCACCTGGGTACCTGCGTCACCAAGGGCATTGCCTGCGAAGACCTGAAGCCCATTCTGCGCAACCTGCTGACCGAGAAGTTTGGGGCCACCCTCAAGCCGGGTGTTGTGGTCTCTGATCTGCCTGCCGCAACTGCGGAGACGGCTGTTGCCCCCGTCGTGGCAGCACCGCCCGCCTCTGTACAGTTTGGCAATCGACCCGCGATCGCCTGTACTGAAGCCGATACCCTGTTAGACCTAGCGGCAGCTGCCAATATTCCCATTGAGAGCAGCTGCCGTTCCGGTACCTGCGGCACCTGCAAAAGCCGACTGGTTTCAGGGCAGGTACGCTACAGCGGCACCCCTGAAGCCTTAGATGATGCCGAACAACAAGCAGGCTACGTGCTGACCTGCATCGCTCACCCCACGGGTGAAGTTGTCCTGGAAGCCTAGCGCATCCATCATTACCAGCTCCCCTATATATCATTACCAGCCCCCTAGATTTTTCACACCATCCCTATGAGTATCGCCACTGAAGGAAAGCCCACAAAGCCATTTCCCATTGACTTCGGTAAAATCCTGGGAAAAGGGGGAGAGAACATTATCTTTCCCCTCCTCGGTATTTTCGCGGTCATTATTTTTTGGAGCATCATTGCCAAGACCACTGAAGGCAAAATCAGCGTTCTGCCTAACCCCTTACAGACTCTCCAGGACAGCTTGCCCTATCTAGAAAACGCCTTCTCAACCAAAACTGGGGATGAAGGAATTTTCTTTCTGGTGCTCTATAGTCTGGCCCGGGTGGCGGCGGGTTTTTTTATTGCCACGCTGATCGCGGTGCCCTTAGGTTTCCTGATTGGCACCTCAGAAAAAGCCTCCAAAATGATGACGCCCCTGATTCAGATTGGCAAGCCAATTTCGCCCTTGGCCTGGCTGCCTGTGGGGATCGTAGTCTTGCCTGGGCAGGATGCACCTGCGGTTTTTGTGATTGTCGTGACATCACTCTGGCCAACGCTGGTGAATACTGCCTTGGGCGTTCGGAGTATCCCAACGGATTACTGGAACGTGGCGAAAGTGCTCAAGCTCTCTCGCCATAAAGTTGTCACCAAGATCATCATTCCCTCAACGCTACCCTACATCTTTGCAGGACTGCGCTTGAGCTTGGGCATTGCCTGGCTGGTGATTGTAGCGGCAGAAATGCTGACCGGGGGGACCGGAATTGGGTTCTTTGTTTGGGATACCTACAATACCGGGGAAATTAGTCTGGTCATCCTTTCACTCATCATCATTGGGGTTGTCGGGTTGCTCTTGGATCAATTCGTGGCCTTTGTGGAGCGAAAGGTGGTCGGATCTGTGAAAATTAGCTAATCTTTGCAAATATTTACCGCATAACGTTAATAGCTGCGGTAAATATCTAAATACCTTAATTTTACTCGTGTGGAGTTTTGTTTACGAATGGATCGTCGCAAGTTTTTAAAGTACTCTTCCTTAGCAGCAGCTGGCTTTACCTTTGCTGCTTGTTCCCAGGGTGGAGATTCATCAGGCGATAGTGCCTCTAGTGGTGGTGAAGACCTATCGGCTAAGCCTGCTGTTGATTTCGGCCCCCTCGAAAAAACAGCGCTGACCCTGGGGATTATTCCCTTGACAGACTGTGCGCCCTTGGTGATTGGCAAAGAAAAGGGCATCTATGAAAAGTATGGTCTAGATGTCACCATCAGTAAGGAAGCCAGCTGGGCAACGGTGCGGGACGGTTTGGTGAAAGGGCGGCTGGATGCCTCCCATGCTCTGTGCGGTATGCCGATGCTGACGGATCTAGGGCCAGACAAAGCACCCATGCGATCGCTGATGATGCTGGATCGCAACGGGAACGCCATGACCCTTTCCAAGGCGGCCTGGGATGCAGGCATTCGACCCATCACTGAGTACGGCAGCTTCGATGAGTTTGGGGCCGCCTACAGTAAGTACATCAAGGGTAAGGGCGAACCTCCCACCTTTGCCATGGTGTTCCCCTCCTCCATGCACAACTACAACACCCGCTACTGGATGTCGGCCATGGGCATTGATCCAGAGAAGGATGTGAAGCTGATCGTAATTCCACCGCCGCAGATGGTGGAGAACATGAAGGCCGGGACGATGGACGGCTATTGCGTGGGTGAACCGTGGAACCAGCGGGCCGTATTTGACAAGGCGGGCTTTACTGCGACCGTAGATCGGGACGTTTGGAAAGGTCACCCCGAGAAGGTGCTAGGCACCATGCAGGCCTGGATTGATGCCAACCCCAATACGGCGAAGGCACTGGTGGCAGCGACCATTGAGGCTTGTCAGTATTGCGACGTCCCTGAAAATCGCCTGGAAGTGGTGGAAATTATCTCTGGGCGGCCCTACGTGAATGCCAAGGTAGAGTACGCCAAGGCTTCGATGTTGGGGACTTACGATTACGGCGGCTTTGACGACAAGGATCGCGTTACCGATATTCCGGACTTCAATCTCTTTCACTTTAAAGAGACGGACTACATGAAGCCTCCCGAGAATGCGAACTATCCCTATAAGTCCCACGGGGTGTGGCTGCTGACCCAGATGATCCGCTGGAATCAGATCGATCAGAAGGAATATCCCCAAGATGCTGATGCCATCATTGAGCGGATTTACCCCACGGGAATCTATGAAGAAGTGGCGAAGGAAATGGGAATTGAAATTCCCAGCGATCCGATGAAGAAAGAGCCGGGTGAAAACTTCATTGATGGTCGGCCCTTCGATCCAAGCGATCCGGTGGCTTATCTCAAGGGCTTCGATATTCGAGCCTCTGCACCGAAGTCCTTCTCGTTGGCTTAGGTTAACCGCAGGAGCGATGCGGATGTCGATCGGCATCGCTCCTGCTCTTTGTTAGACCCAGCTGTTGTCTCCCCTATTCTTTTGATTGTTGTCCTCACGTCGTAAGCCCTATGCCCTCGTTCCTCGAAGTTGACCATATCGATCGCGTGTTTCCACTGCCCAATGGCGATCGCTATATTGCGCTGAAGAACGTCAGCTTAGACGTGAAGGCCGGTGAGTTCATCTCGCTGGTGGGCCACTCGGGCTGCGGCAAGTCTACCTTGCTCAACATTGTGGCGGGGTTGGATACCCCAACCCAGGGCGGGATTGTCTTAGAAGGAAGAGAGGTTACAGCACCTGGCCCAGATCGCATGGTGGTGTTTCAAAACTACTCCCTGCTGCCCTGGCTGACGGTGCGCGAAAATATTGCCCTAGCGGTAGACGAAGTCTATGGGAGTCAGTCTAAGGGGGAGCGGCGCGGCATTGTTGAGCAGCACATCGATATGGTGAAGCTGCGTCATGCTGCTGACAAAAGACCAGGAGAGCTATCGGGCGGCATGAAACAGCGGGTGGCGATCGCCCGTGCCCTATCGATTCGTCCGCGTTTGCTGTTACTGGATGAGCCCTTTGGAGCGTTGGATGCCTTGACGCGAGGGGCATTGCAGGAGCAGTTGATGACCATTGCCCAGGAAAATGGACTCACCTGCATCATGGTGACCCATGACGTTGATGAAGCCCTGCTGTTGTCCGATCGAATAGTGCTGCTTACCAATGGGCCTGAAGCGCATATTGGTCAGATCTTAGAGGTTCCTTTTCCGCGACCTCGGCAGCATTTAGAAGTGGTCAATCACCCCAACTACTACAGCTTGCGCGGGGAGGTGGTCTACTTCCTGAATCAGCAGAAGCGGATGAAACGGCGGAAGCAGCGTCAGGCGGTGGTTATTGCAGGGCATGGTCTTGAAAAAACCAACCTAGAGATTGGGTTTATTCCGCTGACGGACTGTGCGCCCTTGGTGGTTGCCAAAGAAAAGGGGTTGTTTAGCAAGTATGGCTTAGATGTCACCCTGAGCCGAGAAATGAGCTGGAAGACCATTGCCGAAGGCGTTTCTACAGGTCGGCTGGATGCAGCCCAAGTGGTGGCAGGTATGCCCATTGCCATGACCCTAGGCTTAAACGGACAGCCCCGCGTGCCGATGGTGAGTGCGCTGACCCTGGGCCGCAACGGCAATGCTATTACGTTGAGTAAGCAGCTCTACGACAAAGGCGTCAAGACCCTAGCAGACTTCAAAGCCCTGATTGAAGAGACGCCCAACGAGAAGCATGTGCTGGCGATGGTGCACCCTTCCTCGATGCACAATCTCTTGCTGCGGCATTGGCTGGCCTCTGGGGGCATTGATCCGGATCGAGATGTTGAACTGACGGTGATTCCCCCCCCGCAGATGGTCGCCAGTCTGAAAGCTGGCAACATTGATGGCTACTGCGTTGGAGAACCGTGGAACTCGCGGGCGGTGTATGAAGGGATCGGATTTGTTGTGGCGACCGACCTGGATATTTGGGACGGTCACTTTGAGAAAGTGCTGGGGGTGCGCGAAGACTGGGCCCAGCGCTATCCGAAGTCTCATGTCGCGTTGATCAAGGCGCTCCTCGAAGCCTGCGAGTATTGCGACCACCGTCATAACCGCGAAGAGGTTTTACAGCTCATCTGTCAGCCGGATTATGTGGGCTCTGACCCCGCTTACACCCGTTTGGGGCTGATTGACCCCTACGAGTTTGGCACCGAGGGGCAACCCAAACTGTTACCGGAATACAATCGCTTTTTTGTGGATCGCACCAACTACCCTGACCAAACGGAGGCCCTGTGGGTGATGCTGCAAATGGCACGCTGGGGGCTGGTACCCTTCCCGCGAAACTGGATTGAAGTCATCGATCGCATCCGACGGCCGGATATTTATGGTCAGGCCGCACGGGAGTTGGGCTTGCCCGACACTGGGCGCGATCGCCGTCCAATTCAGTTTGCCGATGGTACAGTGTTCAACCCGGATGATCCGGTGCAATATCTGAATTCTTTGCAAATTAAGCAAGCGATTCGGGTCGAAGAAGTGGCTTTAGATACCCTGAGCGCCGCCTAGTTAGCGCTAAGATCACCCAAATCGTCCGGTCAGGACTTAAGATTTACTTAACATTGAGATCTCCAGAGGCACCTTGGCAATGCAGACCCTCCCTATGCTCAACGAAAAAATTACAGCCACTTCCGCACCTTTCCTAGAGATTAGAGATCTTTCCAAGGTTTACCCAACGCCAAACGGCCCCTACACCGTTCTAGAAGCGGTGAATCTGACGGTACAGGAGGGTGAATTTGTTTGTGTGATTGGTCACTCGGGCTGCGGCAAGTCCACGCTACTGGACATGGTGTCTGGCTTTCGGACACCGACCACGGGGGAAGCACGCCTGGAATCACAGCCGATTACCGAGCCAGGGCCAGACCGAATGGTGGTGTTTCAGAACTATTCATTGCTGCCTTGGCTAACGGCCTCTGAAAATATTGCGATCGCGGTCGATTCAGTCTACGGTCATTTGTCACGGCGTGATAAGCAGCAGATTGTCAGTGAGAATTTGGCCCTAGTGGGGTTGACCGAAGCCGCCGATAAGAAGCCGGGAGAGCTATCCGGCGGCATGAAGCAGCGTGTCAGCATTGCCCGTGCCCTCTCGCTGCGACCGAAAATGCTGATTTTAGACGAGCCCTTTGGTGCCCTAGATCCGATTACCCGTGAAGAGCTGCAAGAAGAGCTGCTTAAAATCTGGCGGGACAATCAGGTAACGGTTCTGATGATCACCCATGATATTGATGAGGCGCTATTTTTGGCCGATCGAATCGTGATGATGACCAACGGCCCCGCGGCCAAAATTGGCGAAGAACTGAAGGTTCCCTTCCCCCGCCCCCGCGATCGCGCGCGCATCATGGAAGACCCTGAGTATTACAATCTCCGCAACTTTGCGCTGGACTTTCTCTTCCGCCGCTATGCTCATGATGTGGACTAGCCGCAAGTCAGGGGGCTAGTATGGCCGATTCTGTCCGAACACTGTGCCCGTACTGCGGCGTGGGCTGTGGCCTGGAAGTCGTGGCCCAAGCCAATCCCATCGCAGAGACAGCACCCGTCACGGCAAACTGGAAAGTCAGAGGCGATCGCGGGCATCCCTCCAGTTTGGGGATGGTGTGTGTTAAGGGTGCAACCATCCTGGAGTCACTGGAGTCCAATCGCTTGCTGCATCCTATGCTGCGGGATTCTCTAGAGGATCCCTTTCGGCAAATCAGCTGGGATGAAGCCCTCGACCTGATTACCGCTCGCATTCAAGACACCTTAAAGACTCGGGGGCCGGATGGGTTATGTATGTATGGTTCGGGTCAGTTTTTGACCGAAGACTACTACACCGCCCAAAAACTCTGGAAAGGCTGCTTGGGCAGCAATCACTTTGACGCCAACTCCCGGCTTTGTATGTCCTCAGCCGTTGCTGGCTATGTTCAAAGCCTGGGCTCCGATGGCCCTCCGGCCTGCTATGACGACCTAGAGTTGACGGACTGTGCCTTTTTAATCGGCACCAACACGGCGGAGTGTCACCCCATCGTTTTTAATCGCCTGCGCAAGCACCACAAGCAAAACGCAGCGGTCAAGCTGATCGTGGTCGATCCCCGCCGTACCCCCACTGCTGAGGTCGCTGACTTGCACCTGGCAATTCGGCCTGGAACAGATATTGATTTGCTCAACGGCATTGCCTTCCTCTTGCTGGAATGGAACTGTATTGACCGCGAATTTATCGCCCAGCACACCGAGCATTTTGAGGCGTTCCAAGCAATTTTGCCCCACTACGGGCCAAGGCAAGTGGCCCAGCGCTGTGGCATTGCCCTCGCAGATCTTGAACAGGCGGCTCGCTACTGGGCCGCGGCGCAACGGGTGCTGTCGATGTGGTCAATGGGGGTTAATCAGTCCTCTGAGGGCACCGCCAAGGTGCGCAGCATTATAAATTTACACCTGTTGACCGGGCAAATTGGCCGACCGGGGGCGGGGCCTTTTTCCTTGACGGGTCAGCCCAATGCCATGGGGGGCCGAGAAGCGGGGGGGCTTTCTAACTTGCTACCGGGCTACCGTTTTGTCCATAACCCCACCCATCGGGCCGAGGTAGAAGCGGCTTGGGGGATTCCCGCCGGTTCAATTGCCGCCGCTCCCGGTCGGGTCATTTGGGACATGATTGAAGGGCTAGAACAGGATCAGGTGCAGCTTCTCTGGATCGCCGCCACCAATCCCCTGGTAAGTTTGCCTGATTTACCTCGGGTGCAGGCTGCCCTGCGGCGATCGCCCTTTACCATTGCCCAAGATGCCTACTACCCCACCGAAACAGCGGCCTACGCCCACCTGCTGTTGCCTGCGGCCCAGTGGGGCGAGAAAACGGGCACGATGACCAATTCTGAGCGGCGGGTGACGCTATGTTCAGCGTTTCGTGACCCGCCAGGAGAAGCGCGGCCAGACTGGGCCATCTTTGCGGAAATTGGTCGACGCTTGGGCTTTGCGCCGCAGTTTAGCTTCCAATCTGCGGCTGAGGTTTACGCTGATTTCACCACCCTCACCCGTCAGCGGCCCTGTGAGATGACAGGGATTAGCCATGCAAGGCTGGCGCGGGAAGGGCCGCTACAGTGGCCTTGTCCAGGGTCAGGGGCTGGGGTAAATGCACAAGGAACCAATCCACAAGGAGCCCATGCGCAAGGCACCAATGCACCAGACCCTCAGGTTTTGCATGCCGATGCCGAGCCCCTCAGACTTAGCCCTAGCCAGCGGCTATATACAGACTGGCAGTTTCACACCCCCAGTGGCCGCGCCCGGTTTGCCACCCATCATTCTCGGGGGCTGGCCGAACCGCCGGATGATGACTACCCCTTTGTGCTGACAACAGGGCGACTGTACGGACATTGGCATACCCAAACCCGCACGGGACATATCCCCAAAATCACCAAAATGCACCCGGCTCCGTTCCTGGAAATTCACCCCAAGGATGCTGAGGCTCTGAACTTAGGAGATGGTGCCTGGGTCGAAGTGCGATCGCGGCGGGGCATGGCTCGTTTCCCGGCTAAGGTGACGCGGGGCATTACACCGGGGACAGTCTTTGCTCCCATGCATTGGGGGGCACTGTGGGCCAAAGATGCCGAGGTGAATCAGCTCATGCATCCTGAAGCCTGTCCGGATTCGAAGCAGCCTGAACTGAAGGCCTGTGCGGTGCAGCTATTGCCGTTGCCTTGCTCAGAATTCACAGATGCAAACCGTTCCCAGAACCTTTCTACCCCGATGGGCTAATCACGAGCATTTCGTTGCCCCCCTTCTGGAGTTCATAGGGAACCCGCCGGATCTGCGGGCAGTATCCAGCCCCTTGCAGATGCGCTAGGAGCGGTTCCAGGTGGGGCGATCGCCGACATTGGAGGGTCAGCAAGGGAAAAATGCGCACGGCTTGGCTCACCCGCAGCAGTTCCAGCACCGAGGCCAGGGTGAAGTCGTAGCTGTGGTGGTCGGAATAGAGCAGCAAAAAGTGAGAGCAGAGGGCTAGTTCAAAGGTGCGATCGCCAAAGCTCAGTTTGGGGAGTGCCTGATTCAGGTAGCGCCCTGCCGCTTTCCCGCGATCATAGTCAGCCAAAAACAAGCGCAGCGCCTCTGTCCGGTTCTGGCGCAGGTCTGCGGGGGAACGGTGGTAGCTCCAGACCCATTCTGCGGGTGTTTGCTGAACCTGCTCAATAATGTCATCGACCACGGCGTCAAAGCGGGCTTGGATGACGGTGCTAGGCAAGTCATAGATGGGGTCAATGGAGGTGACGGTTGCGCCCAGAGCCGTCGCTTCAGCGTTGAAGCTGGCTGGCCCATCCCCCGCTCCCAGAATCTGACCCGTGAGGTCGGCGGGGGTGAGGGCAAACATCTGCTGGTATTCCGCCAGGGATCGACCAAAGGGCACCACCGATTTGAGCTGCATGTTACCCCTGGAGCGTCTTGGCAAAGAAAGCCTTGGTCTTTTCCCAGGCATCGGCGGCGGCTTCTGGGTTATAGCGATCGCCAGAGGGATTGGCAAAGGCGTGGTCAGCGTCTGGATAGATATGAATTTCAGGGGTTTTATTCAGGCTTTTGAGTGCCGCTTCAAAGGCTTTCACATCTGCCACGGGGATGCCCTGATCTTGGCCCCCAAAGAACCCGATAATGGGCATTTCCAGGGGCGCTAGCTGATCTGGATCGGTTTCTAGGCGACCGTAGTAAATGGCGAGGGCATCAAGATCTGCGGGCAGCAGCAGTCCCGTGTTCAAGGACCAGGCCCCGCCAAAACACCAGCCAATGGATCCGACGCGGGGGGCCTGCTGTTTCGTGGTCAAATACTGGTAGGCCTGCTTGAGATTCTCTTGGGCCGGGGCTGGATTTTGCATGACGCTCTGCATGATCTGACGGGCCTGATCCGGCTGATCCGCCACCTCGCCCCCGTAAAGATCCACAGCCAACACGCGATAGCCTTCCCCTGCCAGTCGCTCTGTGACGGCCTTAATATTGTCGTTCAAGCCCCACCATTCATGGATGGCAATAATGCCTGGGAGTGGGTCAGTTGCGGCTTCGGGCTGGGCTAAGTAGCCCTGCACGGGCTGACCGTTCACCGTTGCATACTCAACCATCTGGGCGGTCACGGCAGTGGCGGGGGCTTGGCTCGCCAGTTCGGTGGCAGTGGGTTTGTCTCCCTGATGGGCCTGGGCCATGCGTTCGGTGTAGTCATCGGCGGGGACTGTGGCCGATGGGGGGGTGCTACAGGCCGCTAGGACAAGGGTAAATCCGAGGGCGATCGCAAACAAGCTGACAAACCAGCGGCGGACGCGACCCGTGATGGGCTGGCTCATGGGAGGGCTCCAAGGTGAAAAGTCAATAGCTTTAATCTATCGCGCGATCGCCTTGTTCATGAACTTGCATCCTGAGAACTCAGCCCAGCATGCCCCCTGTCGCCTTTTACGGGTCAAGGGCCTAGTGCTGGCTACGGTGCCTGACGGCCTGGTTCGCGATCCCCTTGTTTTTGATAGAGCACCCAAAACAAATCTTCAGCGGGATAAGGAATGGTCACATGACTGGGAATCAGATGCAAGAAGGGCATCAGCCACTTTTCCCACCTGGATTCCTTGAGCTTATAGCCCAAGAGTGATTTAGCATGGGCACCTTTGATAAACTTGCGGGGCTGCCCGATGGCGACCTGAACCATGCCGAACCGACTCACATAGGCGGTTAAATCCTGGGGGGAAAACCAACGTAACACACTGGGAGGGCTGTATTCATGCCAGTTTGATCCGAGCAGGCGCGCCATCCAGCTCTGGCGATTCCAGGTTTCAATGAGCCAGAATCCGCCGGGTTTGGTCAGCTGGCTGGCCCGACTCAAGGCTTCGTGCAGGTCATAAAAATGAGCCACCACTTGAATCATGCTCACCAGATCAAAGCCATTTTGGGGAGAGTCGGGGATCTGCACCTTTTCCAATGGCCCCGTCTCAATATCCAGGCCGAGCTGCGATCGCCCGTATTCTGCCATGGCCCCATTGGGTTCAATGCCTTGCCCCTGCCACCCGCTGTCCTTTAGGCCCTGTAAGATAAACCCCGCCGCAGCACCGACATCCAGAACGGTGCCCGGTACCGTATAGCGTTGCAGGAGTTTTCCATAGCGCCACCCCTGCTGCTGCAATAGCTGCCCCTCCGTCAGGTAGTCCGGGTAGCCTGCGCCACCCCCACAGAAATATTCGTTCCCGTAGGTTTGTGCCACATGGGTTGGATTGACTGGGTCAGCCACAAACTGGTGCCCGCAAGAAACACATTCCCAAATCCCGTAGCCGTACTTTAAAAAACGTCGATCGCAGGGGCGATCGCAAAGGGGGCAAACAACCTCATTTTCGGACGTCAGTGGGGGAACAGACATGGGTAGAACCGGAAGAGACAACGGGCTGAAGTCGCTGTTGAAATCAGGTGCATGACATTCTTTCGCATTACATTATTTAGGAATAAAGACAAACGGATCGATCACCCTCCTCCATCTCAAGCCCCCGATGGCTTTAACAGGATTGCTGCGGTATCTTCTGCCAGCTGAAGGGTTTCATTGACGTTCAGCGTCCCGTTCAGAATATGGGCTGAGTTAACAATATGCAGGCCTGGGACAGAGGTATGTCTGGGGGGTAAATGTTGGGAGTAGTTGAGGGTAGATATCGCAACCACGTATTTCACCCGGGATATCTGAAAGTCTAGAACATCACTGGGCTGAAGGTGTGGGTACATGCGGGTTAGCCCTGCGATAAACTGCTGCTTGACTTCTGCATCAGGCTGGTGCAGCGCCGGGTCTTCTGCGGGGACATACTTGGGCAAATAGATCAGCGATCGCCCGCCAAATTCTTGCGGATCGACTAGGGCGGTCATCTCAATCACCCCCGTAAAGGGCAGATCGCTATCGGTAATGTTGGTCACGTAGTAAGGGGAGAGGGGTTGGCGCAACACAACCGAAGCACAGACTATGCCCTGATATTGGATGCCCTGCAACCGACGCACCTCATCGGGCAATAGATCGGGGCAGAGCTGAGCCGCAATCGGGCTGGCGGTGGTGATCACAACCTGGTCAAAGGTTCGTACCTGAATGGGGGTATTGGGGGTTGAGTAGGTGATTTGGAGATCGCCAATGTGCTGAACTCGAGAGACGCGACATCCAGTCAACAGCTCAACCCGCTCTGCCATGAGCTGTTCGGTATAGTGCTGCAAAAGTCTGGCATAGCCACCGGGTAAATAGCCAAACATTTCTTTCTTCAGCCCGGTGCGGCGGGCAGCATACAGTCGAGCAATGGTAGACCAGATGAAGGCAGCGGATGCTTTCTGGTAGTTGTCGCCTAATTTTGCGCGCAGCAGCGGCAGCCAAAAGGTGGCAAAGGTTCGCTGACCGGACCAGCGGCGCAACCAGGTCGTGACCGGAATTTTCTCTAGCCGCCGCCAGTTACGAATTCGGGCTGCATAGAGAATCGTCAACCCCAGCCGAAGTTTGTCAATGAACCCAAGGGGCGGAAACTTGAGAAATTCAACGGCATTGGAAACGGAGTACAGTTTGCCGCCAGCATACACGCTAGTTTTAGTTTCCACCCAGCGCATGTCCTGCTCAAGATCTAGAGAGCGCAACAGCGATCGCGTGTTCAAGTCTGACAGCAGCGTGACATGGTAGTGCCGATCCCAGACCAGCTCATCCAGCTGCCAAGCACTGGCCAGTCCCCCTAGTTCTGGAGCGGATTCCAACAGGGTCACCAGATGTCCTGCCTGTGCTAAGCGGTGGGCTAGGGTCATCCCCAAAATCCCACCGCCTACAATGGCCCAGCGTTGCACAGATGAAGAAGACATGGGTTTCAATTGCTGGTTTCAAGAGGGCGGGGTGAGTTCCTGAACGGTTTGACCCTGGATTTCATAGCGCAGGTCACAGTTTGGACAAGTCATCTGATGCTTGACCAGTGGCACCTCTGGAAATCTCAAGAGCAGCTGCCCACAGCGACACACACAGCCCACAGAGCGGGCAGGGTGCCCAATCACCAGGTGAAAGTCCGGCACCGATTTTGTGACGAGTGCGCCCATCCCTACCATGGCAAAGCGGCCAATGGTCAGGTCGTTGCCAATGGTGCAGCCCGCGCCGATCGTGGCCCCAGCCTGCACCAATGTGGGCAGGGTTTGCTCGTCCGGGTCAGATGAGCGCAGCTGTTTAAGATCGGGGGTAGTGGCACGGGGAAAGCGATCGTTGGTGAAAATAGTCCCAGCACTCACCATCACCCCGTCCTCAAGGGTAACGGCGTTACAGATGTAGACGAAGGCATTGATTTTGACCCGATTGCCGATGGTGACCCCGTAGGCAACATAGGTTTTCTCGCCAATGATGCAGTCTACGCCAATACGGGTCGAGTGACGGATGTGGACGCTGTCCCATATGGCACTGCCCGCACCAATGGTGACGTTTGGCTCGATCAGGGCGCTGTGATGGATGCGAACGCCAGGGTGCACAGAGTCGGTCATGGGAGGCTACACCGCGATTGGGGCAGCGATCGCCGTCGGGCCACCGTGGGGCCGAATCGGGAGCCAGTTGCTCTGGTGCAGGGAGGCATAGGCGGCTTCAACCACCGCTACTGAGGCGATCGCATCCTCTCCGGTAATCAGGAGCGGTTCAGTCTGATGAATTGCCTTGACAAAATTTTCGAGCTGAGCAGTAAAAGCCTGCACCTTGCTATAGCCGCTGCCAAATACCATCCAATCAGGGCTGGACTGTAAGCGATACTTAGATTCTTGCCAGCCCACCGATAGGGTGCCACTGGAGCCATAGATCCGGAGGAAGTAGTCGAGTTCTTTATTGAGGCTCCAGGAGAGGTCGATGGTGCCCATGACACCCTGGGCACTTTTAACAAAGATCTTGACTGTATCTTCCACAGGCAAACCCTGAATTCGCTTACCCTCAACGGCCTGAACCTCTGCCAGCGGCCCCAGAATGTAGCGCATGATATCCACCGAGTGGGTGCCGTTATCCATGAGCACCCCGCCCCCACTCACCACCGGGTCAGCGTTCCAGCGCTGACTCATATCTACCCGGCCTGTGAAGGCATTCTCAAAGAGCACAATGTCCCCCAGGGTGCCGGACTGGACGATGCTTTTTGCTTTGATCACATCCTCGACATAGCGGAATTTTGAGGCCATCGTAATCAGGACATCGTTTTGCCAAGCTGCTGTGACCATCGCCTGCGCGCTGGTTTGATCTAAGCTAAAGGGCTTTTCACAGAGAACATGGAGGCCTCGGTTGAGGCAGTGCAGCGCAATCGTGGGATGGGTGCTGGGGGGGGTACAAATGACCACTGCATCCAGCTCCAGTTCTTCAACCATGGCTTCATAGGACTGAAAGGCTTGACACTTTGCACTTTCGGCCATGGCCTGGGCCGCTTCAATCCGAAGGTCAGCCACCCCAGACAGGGTAGCTAATTCGCTCGTTTCAAAGGCTTGCAGGTGGGTCTGGGCGATCGCACCAGCCCCAATCAAGCCAAACTTTAACGGAGATAGAGTCATGAGATTACACTTTTCTGTAAGGGGTGGCGTCCAGCGAGTCTGCGCCGACAGGCTTTCAAGGGTGAGCGCAAACTGAGGCTCAGGAGTTTAAGGCCGCAACGGCTTCCCGTAGCGCTTGGGCAATGTAGCTAACATGCTCATGGGTATAGGCTTCATTCCAGGG
The DNA here is from genome assembly GCA_964644325.1 of uncultured bacterium. Taxonomy (GTDB): domain Bacteria; phylum Cyanobacteriota; class Cyanobacteriia; order Thermosynechococcales; family Thermosynechococcaceae; genus CAZXWR01. The sequence goes on along the minus strand of CAZXWR010000003.1, from coordinate 15,760 downwards.
CAGCACCAAGACCTCTTCGAGTCCAGTAAAGGTGCCGGGGAATTTGGCAGCGTCATAGTCCACTGCCTCTGGACGGGCTAGGGTAAAGGGAAATCGCGAGTTGCCAAAGGTGCGCTGGTCTTGGAAGATAGCGCAGCGGAATGCAGGCTTTTGAATGTAGCGGGGGGCTGAAAAAATACCTTTCTGCTCTTTGAGCCAGCTGGCAAGGCCCACGGCTCCCCCAGGGATCACTGTGCCATCGACCCGCAGGCAGTATTTCCAGAACACATGGGCATTGCGTGTATCTTGCCAGGGTGGGGTAATCCCTTGAATGTCGCGAATCTGCCGGGTGAGGCGATTGGCGAGGCGTCGCCGCCGATTGACGACTGAGCGCAGTTTCGGGAGCTGGCCACAGGCGACGGCGCCCTGGAGTTCCGTCATGCGATAGTTGGGGGCTAGAAAGTAATGGTCAGGATTGGGGTCGCCATAGCCCCAGGCTTTGTTGACAAATAAAAACATGCGACGGGCGATCGCCTCGTCGTTGGTGGTCACGATGCCCCCCTCTCCGGTGGTGATATGTTTGCCCTGCTGGAGGCTAAAGCAGCCCACGGTTCCCAAACTGCCCACGGCCTGACCGTTGTGGGTTGCCAAGAAGGACTGGGCGCTGTCTTCAATGACGGGAATCCCCCTGGCCGCCGCCAGCGCCATAATCTCTGTCATGTTGCAGGGGTTACCGAACAGATGGGTGACAATGATAGCCTTGGTGCGATCGCTGAGGCATTTTTCGATAGTTTCTGCGGTGACATTCCAGGTGCGGGGATCGACATCGGCAAAGACTGGGATGGCAGCCTGATACAAAATGGGCGTCAATGCGCCCATGTCAGTGATCGAGGTGGTGATGATTTCGTCCCCAGGTTCCGGGTCAATGGCTGCGATCGCTGTGTGAATAGCAGCAGACCCTGACGTGCAGGCATAGGCATATTTCACGCCGATCAGTGCCGCAAAGTCAGCTTCCAGCTGCTTCACAAAGGTGCCCTTGGTGCTGGTGAGGGTGCCACTATGAATGGCAGCCGTCAGGTTTTGAATCTCTTCTGCACCTAAAGTGCGTCCTGAAGAATCTTGATCAGAGGGCAGGGATAAACGAACGTCTTGCGTGAACATCTTGATTCTATTGATCCTAAAGTTGTCAAACCACCAGTGACCGAAAAAATGAGTCAGTCTGAATCGTCCAGTTTTGCAGAATTGATGAAATTTTCTATCTGGTCTAAACCCAGTTCCTGGGTAATCGCGAGTCATTGCTCGACAGATTCAGTTCAACTGAGTTCTACCCAGAATCAATAGAGTTATGATCGGTGCTTTTCATGTTTTGTTTGCGGTAGATGGTACTAGCCAGGTAGAAAATTTCTTCGAAGTAGCTCTTGCTTTGCACGGCAAGAATGCCCAAGCTAAACAGCTGAATCGCCAGCATTAACGTCATGCCGCCAATGATGAAGGCATGGGGAGCCTGCTGAAAGGCGAGGGCAACGGCAACGGTCGGGTCAGGAAACAGGCCGTCCTGGGAAAGGTTTTGATAGTTTGTCCAGCAGTGAATCAAAACCCAAGTATTGGCGTATAGCGACAGCACAAACAGCACCAAACTCGGGATAATAAAAAACATCACGGGGCGAAACAAGAAGCCATAAAAAACAATGGCCCACATGTGCCGCAGTATTTTCATGCTGGAGCGCCGCTGACCCGAGGGCGATCGCGCGGATTTGGATGAATGGGTGCGAGCGTCTGACCAGTGTAAATGGGCGGGTACTTCTTCAATTCTGGCTCCCAACAATTGGGCCTTGTGAATCACCTCAGGATTAATATCCATCCCCGTGGATTTCAGCTTGATGCCCTGCAAAAAACGGCGATCGTAGGCCCGTACCATGCCCGTCAGCGTCGAGAGGGTGCGTTTTGAGGTCAGGGATAAAAAGCGATTGGCCCACAGGCTCAGCACTTTACGCAACCGGGGCACATTAGAAACCTGTCCCCCCGCCATGTAGGGAGAGGCCACGATAATTTCAGCTTGGGTTTCTAGAATCTTCTCCAGCAGAATCTCAATGTGATAGGGTGCGTAGCTCAAATCCACATCAAGGGTAATGATGTAGTCCCCTCTAGCTGCCTCGAACCCGGTCTGTAGCGATTTTCCTAACCCTTGGTTACGGGTATGGTGGAGCACGGTGACATGGGGTCGCTGCTGGGCAAAAGCCGTGGCGATCGCCCCAGTTTCGTCACTGCTGCCATCGTTAATGATGATCATCTCCCAGCGACAGCCCACATTGCGCTGTTGGACATAGGCCTCAATTTGACCGAGGTTCTCTGCCAGAATATCGGCCTCGTTATAGGCTGGAATGATCAGCGAAATGAGCCGGGGAGCTCCAGTTTCAGTAGGATGGGTCGAAAAATTGCCTTCTGGAACCGGAGAGGCGAAGGCGAAGTCAGAAGGGTGTTGGAGAAAAGTCATTCCAGCACGGCCCTAACAATGTATTTATGGTTGCTGCTGCGGCTGCACCGTGAGTTTCTCATGGAGCAGCGACCTGGATCCCCCCTGTGTTGCCCGGTCGAGTTGGAACACGTGGGTTTAAGGTACCCAAACCCTCGGCGGTAGCCATCACCCTGCTGGAGTGATGTTGAAAAAAGTAATCAGAGGGGTATCTCTAGGGGTACTGGACTGACTGCTGGGCGATCGCCTGGTAGAGAGCCTGGGTGAATCGATCGGTTGCCTGGTGCCAGGTGTACTGTGAAACCCGGTCATGGGCTTGGGCTGAGAGGGTCTGCCACTCTCGGGTTGGGAGCTGACACAGCGCTAGGATGGCTTGGGCCATTTCCCAAGGGCTGTGGCCACGGAGTAAAAATCCACCCCCCGCCGCCAGCAGGTCAGGGGCAGCGCCTGTGGGCGTTGCAATGACCGGTGTTCTACAGGCCATTGCTTCTAACAAGGGTAGGCCAAATCCCTCATTGCGACTGCCGAACAGCCAGCCATCACAGCAACTGTAAAGATCTCTGAGGGTGTTCTGGGCTGGGCGATAGCGGTAGACACTGTGGGGGGGCAAGGGTAAGTCAGGGGCTGCTGGCTGCTGCCCAAAGGCAATCACCTGGAGATCGGGCCGCTGCTGACGGGCTAGGTGCAGGGACTCAATGATCACATCGCTGCCTTTCCAAGGCAGGGTGGAATAGACAAACCCGACGGTGGGCTGCGCTGCTTTAGAGCGAGGGGCGCTATAAAACTGCTGGAGGTCTACACTATTGGGCACCAAAACCGCAGTCGCCCCATAGCGATCGCGGAGTAAGTCCGCCAGCCACTGGGCAATCGTGATCTGGAAAAACGGTAGACGATAGGTCGCCTCTACCCGCTGCTTGGGCAGATAATCAAACACCTCATGATGCTGGATGAAATAGACTTTGGTGCCCTTAGCTGGGGACAGGGGGGCGATCCACTCAGCAGTTTCCCACCAGGTGGCAACAATGACCTCTGCATTCGGCACATCGCTGTCTTGCAGAGGTCGGTAGCAATCTAGGGTCAGACGACGCACCGGGATATTGTCAAAGTAAGAAGGGTTGTGCAGCGGCAGCGGCCCCTGTCTCCGCTTCACAAGAGTCTTGAACGTATGGATAACTGACGGGACTGGAGCGGGTGCTGCAATGATGGTGACCTGATGTCCGTTGGCAATGAGGGACTTGGCATAGATCGCCACAACGCGGATGCCACCCGCTAAACTATCTTCCGGCAGAACAAACGTAATTTTCACAGCTTTTCAAACAAGAGCAGCAGGGGGCTATTGGGTATGACCTTGACCTTGACCTTGACCTTGACCTTGAACCTTAAAGTTAGGGGTTGGCTGCGGCAGAAGTCCTGGAGGGTGGCGTTTCTGTGCGGCGGCAGATCACGATTGAGCGGGGCTGCATTCCAAGCCAGGAAACGTATTGAATGCGGTCAATCTCTGTGTAGCCGGACAATGGCGCGGCGCTATTGATCATGTAGTTGTCCCCGAGGACCCATGGCCCCTTCCCACCGATGTCGAAATCCCACCAGCTCTGGCCATACTGAGCCATGTAAGCCTCACTGTTGTACCAGCCAGAAAAGGTATCAATACCCTGCACCTGCGCCGCTGGAACCTGATACTCCTCTGTTAACTGGCGATGGGCGACCCAGGCCGCGCGGTTCCAGGCTAAGTAATCCTGAACTAGGATCACGCTGGTTAGGGCAACGGCAACGATCACGGGCGCTATCCAGCGCAAACTCTGGCGCTGGGCGGCGGGCCGGAAATCACGAGCCAGCAATAAGATAAAGGGAACGAGGCCGGGTAGGAAATAGCGGTCGACAATATCAATCCGTAGGGGATTGTAGGCGGCAGCTAGAGACAGTCCCCCCCAGGCCATTAAAAACAAGTCTTGGTGAAGGCAATAGGACAATATTGGGGCTGTTCCAGGGAGCTGCCAGGCGGCTCGCAGGCGATCTAGACAGGCCAGCCACAGCATGACCGCAACCAGCAGCGCCAATAGGGTGAGAATCCACCAGCCACTGCCAATACTGACTAGGGGTTTGGGTTGCCCTTGGGGCAGTTGCAGTGGCCCTAAGCCCCAGTCTATCCAGGTGTTGTGAAGCATGAGGGGGAGGCGGTAGGGGTAGGCCTTGAGCCACAGGGCTTGGTTCCCCCGCAAAAGAATATTGAGCCTGTAGAGAAGTTGGGGCAACCCAAAGCAAAAGAGCGCCGTGGTCACGAGCCCCGCACCCAACCACCAGCGCTGCTTTGACCAGCGATCGCGTCCGGCGCAGAGTTGCCAGAGGCGTCCGATCCCAATGGGCAGACAAAACAAGCCCATGTAGCAGAATGCCACGGGAATGTGGCGGATGCCATCCAAGAGGGTTCCGGCCAGGTGGTGATTGGGAACTAAGATGGGTGTTTGAGACTGGAGATGGTTCCCCCAAAGCTGGTATAGACCCATCACAAATAGCCAGGGCACGACCAGGGCCATGATGTGCCCTTTGGAGAAACTCCAATGGCGTCGGACTGTCAGCCAGCTGATCACGCCCAAAAATGCGAGGGGGAGCAATAGACCAAACTGGCGCACCAAGTAGGCCAAAACTGCAAAACTACTGCCCCCCCAGATCCAGCGATCGCTTCGCTGCCGTAGCGCGCCCAAGAAGCAGAGTCCCGAGAGGCTAGAAAAAGTCAGAAAGGGGACATCGGTCATGAAGCTATAGGAGAGCTGAAGCACCAAGGGACTGGTGGCAACTGTCACCGCGCAAGCCAGCGCCAGGGGTCTCGACAAGCCAATCATGAGCCCGCAGCGGGCGATCGCCCAGGCATTGACCCCCGCTAACACCAGGGTCGAAACCCGGAGCACCGTGAAGCTAAAGCCAAACATCTTGCAAAAGAGCGCACCCCAGAATGCTTGAACCACCAGTGTCGCATTCAGGTAGGGATGGGCCTGGTATTGCCCGGTCAAGAGTAAGTGCTCAACGGTTTTGGCGTAGATCCAGTCATCGTTCAGGGGAAATTCTCCCCCAGGTGGCAGCACCAGCAGCAGTCCGGCAAAGAAAACCCCAATGGGTACCCACACCGATCGCGCTAGGCAGTACTGCCCCAAGCGTTGTGCCGCTGGCTGAATCGAGGCTTGCATCATTGCGGTTTAAGATCGCACACCGATACCCAGACTAAAGCTACCCATCTGATTCTGGATTCAATCAGAGGTCTAAAGGCTCCATTTTTTAACGGCATATTTAACTGAGCGCCAATAGGGGCCTAAAGAAGAAGCCCCAATCTTAATCCGAATCTGTTTCAGGAGGCTAACGGTTTGGCCATAATATCGGGCTTGGGTGGGGTCGGGTGCCGCATCCGATGCGCCAATATTGAGGTAGGGTTGAATGCCCTGGCGGGCCAGATACTGCTGTCGTACCCGTTGCAGCGCATCTTCGTGGAGATTGGTGTGAAAGATTGACCAGGTTGGGTCTTCCAGCTTACAGAGTGTCAGGAGCTGGTGCTGTTCAAGGTAGCGCTCAATGGCAACCTCCAATAAGAAACGACTCTGGCCTGTCGCAGCCGCAGGATTGACGCCCTGGAAACCCTGGTCAATGTAGGGGCCTGCAAAATCATGGACGGCGCGCATAAAGTCTGATCGCTTCATGAGCGCGAAGTTGAGGCTGCATTTGCGACTGAAATACCAGCCCGACCCAGCATCTTCATACTTGGAGGGCAGGTTAAATGAGCCAGTAATGGCAAAAATATCGTCTCGATCCAAATTACTGAACGCTTCTGCCAGCCAGTCATCATGCCCTTCGCGATAGGGCAATGTATCAGCATGGAACCAGAGGATATAGGGGTTGCTGGCGACCAGCCCTGCGGTGTATTCCTGAATGAATCCTGTCGCTTTGCCACCCGCGTTATCGGCATGGTTGGGTTGAATGATCTGGAGTTTATCAATCCAGCCTGCTTGGTAAAGCTGCCAGTACTGCGCTTGGGTCGGGCGATCGCTACCACAGTCCACCACAACCACTTCGCCGGGGCGTCCCCCCAAAAAACGGAACCAGTCCTGTAACACCTCAGCAAAGACCCGAGCATCTCCGTAGTGATTCGTGACCAGGGAAATTTGTTTCAAGACAGAATCATCATGGGTCATAATTTTTCAGCATGGGTCGCCAAAGAGATGAGTCTTCGTGCCGATATCCAGTCTTGCATCACCGGAACGAGAGCTAGCAAATCGGCTCTGGCAGCGGGTGGTTGTCAGGATGAGGTCTGGCCTGGACAGGAATCCCGATGGAGGGAGAACCGTCAACAAATAGCGGCCTCAACCTGCAAGACATCGGCAGTTGCTGCCCCTATTATGCCCGCCTGGGTCAGCGGTTTCGCTAGGGCTGATTGAGTGACCGTAGCTGTCAGCCCATTTGGGCCATACCTTTAGCGTTGGAAAAAAGTCAGCATCGTTTTTCCGTACTTGCGCTGATCGACGGCCTTTAACGAACCAACGACTGCGGGACAAGAAAAACCCACTTCATGCTCAACGCCACATATGCCGCCTGGGGCTAAGAGTTCATGGACTGCGATCGCCTCTAGAACGGGCTCATAGAGCCCACTCTTGTAGGGGGGGTCAAAATAAATGCAGTCAAAAACCTGGCCTTTCAAGGTGGGCAGCACTTTGAGTACATTGCCGCGCAGCACCCGGTGATGTTGATGGGGCTGGGCGATCGCCTGCCAGTTTTGGTCAATGATGCGACAAGCGCGGCTGGCCTGCTCAATTGCCACCACCGCCGCTGCCCCCCGTACCAGCGCTGCCGCCCCCATCGCTCCAGTGCCCGCACAGAGATCAAGCCATCGACAGCCAGGGATTTGCAGCTGCCAGATGTTTAAAACCGCCTCGCGGACGCGGGCGGTGGTGGGTCGGGTTAACGTCCCTGGCACAGACTGAATCTGGCGCTTTCCAATTCTCACGGGGCTGACCTACGACACAGCGGCGCACTGCTGTTCCGTTACATAGGTCACAAAATTGGCCAATATTTGCAGTCCAGCGGTCGATGACTTTTCTGGGTGAAACTGAACCGCCATCACATTGTCACGGGCGATCGCAGCGGTGACGGTCTGGCTACCGTGGGTGGTAGTCGCGGCATTCAAGGTGGCGTCTGTCGGCTCCACAAAATAGGAATGGACAAAATAGACCCAGGGCTGTGCTTCTAAGGATTGCCAGAGCGGTAGATTCGGCTGGGTAAAATCGAGCTGATTCCAGCCCATATGGGGAATCGTGATGTTGGGTTCCGATTGAAACCGCTTGACCCTACCGGGGAAAATGCCCAGCCCCGGTTCTGTCCCTTCTTCACTGGCCTCGAACAATATTTGCAGCCCGAGACAAATCCCTAGAAAAGGGGTACCCCTGGCAATAACTTCATGAATAACCGGGATGAGCTGCCGTTCTTGCAAATGCTGCATGGCTGGGTCAAAAGCGCCTACCCCCGGTAACACCACAGCATTGGCCGCTAGGAGTGCCGTGGCCTGGTCGGTAACCGTCGTTTTGGCACCAGCGGCCTCCAGCCCCTTACAGGCTGAGTGCAAATTACCCATGTCGTAGTCAATGACGGCAATATCAAGCACTGAGCTACTCCTTGAGGTGAGGTGTTGTACTCTAGCTTAGCCTAAGGTTACAAGCACCTTCTCAAAAAGAACGGGGATAGCGTTGAAGGCGTCAGTAGTCTTACCCTGCCAGCGCGTTTGCCCCAATTGTCCAGCTGGGGTCAGACCGCATCGGTCTATAGGCCACTCAAGGTCTGCAGGCGTTGCTGATCGAGCAGGGTGATTTGGGAGCCTTTAACCTTGACCAGCCCTTCGCGACTGAAGCGGGCAAAAACGCGTGAGAGGGTCTCCGGAATAGTGCCCAAGCGAGCTGCCAGCTGCCCTTTCGGCAAGTCAAGGATGACTGTGTCAGCATCAGATTCTTGGGCAGGGAGCTGGAGTAAGTAAGCGGCCAGTCTTGCGGGGACATCTTGTAATACCAAGGAGTCCACCAGCTGGGCAAAGTGACGCAGGTGACGGGCAAAACTGATCAGCAGGTTAATGGCTAACTGGGGCTGTTGCTCTAACAGTTCTAAAAAAGCAAGACGGGGAAAAAACAAAACCTCAACCGCAGTAATGGCCGCCGCTGAGGCCGGGAAGCACTGTCCATCCAAGGCCGGAACCTCGGCAAAATGCTCACCTTTGCCAAACAGGTGCAGGATTTGTTCTTTGCCATCCACCGATACCTTAAAGACCTTCACCCGTCCAGATCTGACCAAAAAGAACCCGTTTGCGGCATCTCCTTGGTGAAATATCAGGGTGCCTTTGCGGTAGGACTGGGCGATCGCAATGTGTGCTAGGTCAGTCAAGTGGGCAGTGGGCAAGTCTTGAAAGAGTGGCGTTTCCCCGAGAAAGGAAACGCGATCCTGGGATTGATGTGCCTGAGACATGGGTTTTCTGCCCTAGCGGCTCAACAAATCGTCCTGAAAGAGTCCCTTTTAGCTTAGGGGCTCTACGGAAATGGGGCACACCCCTGAAGCTCAAAATCCGAGACATTGCCAGTCTTTGACTTAAGTCAAAGGTTTAGGCTGGGGCACTCAGTATCCTGAGCATGAACGCTAACCGGAGACGCAAACCATGTTCTGTGAACAATGTGAACAAACCGCCAGCGGCCAAGGTTGTCACCAGTGGGGGGCCTGCGGCAAAAGCCCTGAAGTGAATGCGGTTCAGGATTTACTAATGTACTGTGTGCGCAGTATTGCCCCTGTGGCGTTGCGTGCCAAGGCACTGCACCTTTCAACGGCTGCGGTTGATCGCTTCACCACTGAAGCCATCTTCGCCACCATGACCAACGTGAATTTTGACGCCAAACGCTTTTCTGCTTACATTCGACGCACCATTGCCCATCGTCAAGCCCTGAAAGATCAAGTTCAGGCTGCCGTAGACGCGCCGCAGTCATGGCCCGCGATCGCCAGCTACACCCCCGACTTTGAAGATAACTTATCGATCCAGGGTCAAGACCTAGCGCTGCAATTTATCAGTCAAGCAGGTGCGGACGTGGATATTTTTTCGCTCAAGCTGACGGTCTTATATGGCATCAAAGGAGTGGCTTCCTATGCCTTCCACGCCCAAGAACTCGGGCAGACCGACGATCGGGTTTATGAATTCATCTATGAAGCGCTCGCGGCCCTGGATCAGTCTGATCTAACGCTGACGGACTGGGTGAATCTGGCCTTGCAGGTCGGCGAGATTAACCTGCGTACGATGGAATTGCTGGATGCGGGTCACACGGGTGCCTATGGTCACCCCATTCCAACCCCTGTCCCGCTCAATGCCCGGGCAGGTAAAGCGATTCTAGTTTCAGGGCACGATATTCCGCAGCTAGAAGCGGTACTCAAACAAACCCTTAACACCGGGATTACGGTCTACACCCACGGTGAGTTACTTCCCGCCCACGGCTACCCCCAGCTCAAAGCAGCCTACCCTCACCTCTATGGTCATTACGGCACCGCCTGGCAAAACCAAACCCGGGACTTTGCTAAATTTCCAGGTGCCGTCATCATTACAACCAATTGTCTGATGCCGCCCCATGAACACTATGAGGACAAGCTCTTTTGTGTTGGGCCTGTTGGCTATCCTGGGCTGCAAATTATTCCCCCCGGCCTGGATGGAGTGCCAGACTACGCTCCTGCCATTCAAAAAGCGCTAGCGCTGCCCGGATTCGCCACGGATACACCGGATCGGCAAGTAACCACTGGCTTTGCCCGCAATGCAGTGCTCGGGGTGGCGGATCAGGTACTGGCTGCGGTGAAGGCAGGGAAAATTCGACATTTCTTCCTGATCGGAGGGTGCGATGGTGCGAAGCCTGACCGCAACTACTACACCGAACTGGTGGAGAAGGTTCCAGATGATTGTGTGATTCTGACCCTGGCCTGCGGCAAGTTCCGCTTTTTCGATCAGGATTTAGGCAATATCGACGGCATTCCGCGCCTCCTAGATGTCGGTCAATGTAATGATGCTTACTCCGCTATCCAAATTGCGATCGCCCTGGCCCAGGCCCTTGAGGTGGAAGTGAATCAGCTGCCACTGTCTATGATTTTGTCTTGGTACGAACAAAAGGCGATCGCAATCTTGCTGACGCTCCTGTACCTGGGCATTGAGGATATTCGACTCGGGCCAACGCTGCCTGCCTTTATTTCCCCCAACGTTTTGCAACTGCTTTCAGACCGATACCATCTCCAGCCCATCACCTCACCAGAGGCCGATCTAGCTGCCTGTCTAGGCTAGGGATTTAAGTGGGGTCTGTCCGGCTTGATTGCAATCGCTGTCCAGCCTAAGGCTACTGGTCTTTCGTCCGCCAGTAGCTTAGGGCGGCCTTCAGGCTATCCACCGGGTTCTCATGGGCGGAATTGGGAATCGCACTGCGATAGTTCCCCCAATCAATAATCACCTCCCAGCTAGAGAGATCATCCAAGACGCTATAGCGCAAGTCCACCATGCTGCTTTGGGTTTCAAGCTGGACTTCTTCAATCAAGGTTTTGATCTCGTCCATCGTAAAACTCACTTTTGCTTCAATAGGGACAGTGGCGGAAATTTTGAGGTGATCAATGCTTCTGTCATTTTAGCGAACCCCACCCAAAGCCCGGTGTCTAGAACGTTATCCTGACCTAACATCTGAGACTCTGCATTACACCGGATTGCCCAAGCAGGCCGCGCTCCTTCAGAGCATTCTTAGGAATGACCGAGAATGACCGCCGTTTGACCACCTCGGCTTGTAAGATACTGTCATCCCATCATCGTGAGCGAGACGCAAAATGAGTGCTGCAGCACAAGAGGTGATCGCGGCTTTAAATAATGAAATCGAGGATTTATACCTAGAGGTTGAAGAACTCCATAGTGAAACTGCCATGCTCCAGGGCATTATTGCCGGAAGCTATGCCTATTTTTTTAGCCGAATTTCCGAGGGGCACCAGTCTCAGCAAGGGCTGACGCCGGAAGTCTGTGAGCGCATCATCCTAGACTCTTTGAAGCGCATGCTGTCCACCCAAAAACGATTTGACTATCCCCTCGTCCAGGATGTCGAAGCAGCACTGGCAAAAATGCCGGGGACGGCAAACCTCGCTGACTATGTTGCTAAAGTCAGCAAAGAACCGGGGGATTCTCTCTAACTGCTGATTTTCCGGGGGTGGCGGCGAGCTAATGCTTGACCATCAGCCCAAAGAAACAAAAGCAGCAGCGTCGGGGTGCTGCTGTTATCTGTCTAAGACATGTGATGGGGCGTTAGTCTACCTCAACCCAGATTTGCCCGTCTTCAATTTTTGTCGGGAAAACAGGCAGTGCTTTTTCGGTGGACATCATGCCCATTGCTCTACCGACTACGGGTGGAAATGGCGTCCAGTCTTGAACCTCGCCTGAGGTTAAATCAAAGGTGCTGCGATGCCAGGGACACACGATCGCGCAGGTATCTGTGATTTTGCCTTTCTTCATCGGCAGCTTGAGATGCGGGCACTGGTTACTCACGGCATAAAGGGTGCCCTGATGATTGAGAAGCAGAATAGATTGCTGTCCGATTTTGACAACTTGGCGACTATCAACGGCTAAACCATCAGCCTTCATTACAGGGGTCCAACCCATCTTCTCTCGCTCTCCAGGAGACAACACCTTTGCCTATTGGACTCTATTCTGACCGATAGAGGTTAAACATTGACATTAAGCTTAAAATTCAGCAGCCTGCCGCTACCGTAAAATCGTGGAGGGCGGTATGACAGTGGCTCTTGAATTTTATAACCCACAATAACCAGTGAGAGGGAGCTTCTATGAATCATGTGTATACCGGGTTGAGCTTGGGGATGGGAAGTTTATTGACGGCTGGCCTGCTTTGGAGCCAACCCCTTCAGGCTGAAACTGGAAATAGTCTGGAAGTGGCATTTTCGGGCTTAAAAAATAGTCAAGGTCAAATGTGTGTGAATCTATTTGCTGGCCCTAAGGGGTTCCCAGAGGGGGGCAGTGACTCCGATCTCAAGCTCCAGCGCTGTGTGGCGATCGCAGCCGGGGCGGCCTCAATCACCTTGACGGACTTAGAGCCGGGTACCTATGCCATCACCGCCCACCATGACCTCGACAACGATGGCAAGATGAAGCAGGGTGCATTTGGGATCCCGGAAGAAGGCTTTGGGTTTTCAAACAACCCGCCGCTGGGATTCAGCTCTCCCAGTTTCCAAGAAACCCAGTTTCAGGTTTCGGGGGGCAAGACCACCCTGGAAATTCGCATGAATTATCTGGGGTAAGGGTACGGCGACTGAACGGGTAAGCGCGAGGGCACTATCTGGGCTAGCCCGCGCTTTCCAGTTCGGCAAGGGCTGTGACAAACTGCTCGATTTCTGACTCTAGGGTGAGGTAGTGGACGCAGGCCCGCAGGCAATTGGGGGCGACAATCAGGCGGATCATCATGCCCTGGGCCTCAATCTGCTTGACCCAGTCTGCGTGAGAGCCTGTCGCCATTTGGAAGGAAACCAGTCCAGCCTCAGGGGGCGTGTTTTTCAGGCAGGTGACCCCAGGTAAGGCTTGAAGCCCAGACCAGAGCCGTTGACTGAGCTGGCGAATCCGGTCGTAGCGAGCTTGGGCATCCCCCCAGCGCCGATGGACAGCGATCGCCGCAGTCAAGCCGCAGTAGAGCGGAAAGGCAGAGGTGGCCACCTCAAATTTTGAGCCGTCGGGTTTCCAGCCCACGGGCTGGCCGACACTATCGATGCGAATACCGCGCCAGCCAATAAAGGTCGGCTGAAGTAACTCGTGCAGCGCTGGACGGATATAAAGCCCGCCGACGCCATCCGGGCCACAGCACCACTTGTGACCCGTAAAGGCGTAAAAATCTACGTCTAATTCTGATAGGTTCAAGGGCAATACCCCCACGGATTGGGCGGCATCAATCAAGAGCAGGACGTTCGGATTCTGGCGACGACAGGCGGCAATGATGGCCGCAAGGGGCAACACCTGCCCGGTATTCCATAGGATATGGCTGATCACCACCAGCCGGGTTTGGGATCGCACCCGTTCCGCGATCGCGGCGACTGGATCGCCTTCATTTAGGGTATTGAGCAGCGGGCAGAGATCGAGCACAACGCCGAATCGCCGACAGATTTCCTGGACTGCGGCAATCACGCCGGGATGCTCACAGTCCGACATCAAAATGCGATCGCCCGGTTGCCAGGGCAGGCCCCAGAGAACAATGTTGCAGCCCACCGATACGGCTTCAGTGAGGGTAATGGTCGCGGCACTCACCCCCAGTTCAGTGGCGATCGCCTGGTGGGTTGTGGCCACCTGGGCCATCACGATATCCAGGGCCTTGCGGGTAAAGGGGCCCTCCTGCTGCATCTGGGTATAGCCTGCCAGAATGGCGTCCAGGGCAGCTTGGGGTAAGGGACCCTGGCCACCATAGTTGAAGTAGAGCTTATTGGCGAGAGCGGGGAACTGAGCGCGATGTTCGAGGAGTGAGGTCACGGCTGGGATGGGGTAAACAGTTCAGTCAGCAGCAGGCGTTGCGCCACAGGCATTTGCCCATAGGAGAAGCCATAAGGTATGGCGGCTGGCAGGTGGGGCAGGAATTCCTCCAGCAGATAAGGACTGCCATACAGAACGAGGCCAGCCAACTGCTGACGGTTGAGCAGTGCATTAAACCAGGCCTTCGCCAAATCGCTGAGCCCAGCACTGCCCCGGAACGGGTTGCCCCGCACAAACAGCTGCAAGAGGGTCGGCTGAGGAACCTGGTCTAAAACCCCCTGGGGATCAAAGGGAGCAGTGCGATCAATCAAATGTAGAGTTGCATAGCCAGACCCTTGAGGCAGCACAATCGCGGGGGCTTTCCGATTCAGGAAGTCACACCCCACCAGTTCATCCACCACAATGATGTTCCGTCCCACACCCGCTGAGGATGGAATCTGCCCCCGATGCTGCGCGGATTTCTGGAGAATATGGGCGACGGTTTGCTGGGCTGCGGGCTGGGCCAAAGCCTCAAGCTGAATGGGGCCTGGGGGACGACCTTCCCAGGCATGGGGATGCTCCCCAGGGGCAATGTCAGCCGCAAATACTTTTTGCTTGGCGCGCCAGATGCGCTCCACTGAAGCCTGAATGCGCGCCTCTGGCAGCCGACCGCTCGCAACCGCGTCACAAACCGCTGCGATCGCCCCAGGGGGATCCGCTGGCATCATCAAAATGTCAGCCCCGGCCTCGACGGCCAGCACGGCGGCTTCATTGGCTCCGTAGCGATGGGCGATCGCACCCATGACTAGGGCATCGGTCACAATCAGCCCTGAAAAACCCAGGGTCTCTCGCAGTTCCCCCGTTAAGATGCGGTGGGACAGGGTGCCAGGATAGCTGTCATCGAGGGCAGGCACCAGCAGATGGGCGCTCATGATGCTATCCACCTGGGCCGCGATCGCCGCCGCAAAGGGCAAATATTCTAGCGATCGCAGACGTTCCAGACCGTGGGGAATGACGGGCAAGTCCAAGTGGGAATCAGTGGCGGTGTCACCATGGCCGGGAAAATGCTTGGCCGTGGTCAGCACCGGGAACGCTTGCGCTCCGTGCAGGTAGGCCGTGGCCAGATGGCTGACGACCTCTGGCGTCTCACCAAAGGCGCGCACATTAATAACCGGGTTCTGCGGATTATTATTAACGTCCGTGACCGGGGCAATCACCCAGTTCAGCCCAATGGCGATCGCCTCCTGGGCAGTGTACTGCCCCATTTGGGTGGCGTAGTCTGCGGCCAGTTGCGGGTTTTGGGCGGCGATGGCGGCCAAGGCCAGGGGCGGGGGAAACCAGGTGGCGCCGGAAAAGCGCTGACCCACCCCCTCCTCAATATCGGCACAGAGCAGCAGCGGCAACAGTGCCCAGTCCTGGATCTGCTGGGTGCGCAGTGCAATTTCCCCAGCACTCCCCCCTAACAAAATCACGCCCCCAACCCCTAAGTCCTTGAGCCAGTGGCGCAGCGTCTCGGCTTGGGGTTCCCAGCTCGGGTAGAGAATTTCCTGATCAAACAGGTGCCCTGAAGCCCGGACGACCACCATCTGGGCGACCTGTTCGGGCAGGGTCAGGTCTTGATAATGGGGCAGAATTTGGGTCAACCGTCGTCCTCTGCCTACACTTCGAGTTCGTGATTGGGTTCGGTCGTCTCGCTCATTTCATCGGCGGCCTGGGCTTCACGATCTACGCTGAGCTGATCCAGCAGCGATAGCACTCGCATGCCGCGCTCAAACGACTGATCTTCGACA
>CAZXWR010000002.1:0-60749 GCA_964644325.1 uncultured bacterium | reverse complement strand
GCCAGCCAGCCTATCATTTCCAGGGGCGCTCCCTGATTGTGGTGGATGATGGCATCGCTACGGGGGCCACAATGAAGGCGGCATTGCAGGCGATCGCCCCCCATCATCCGGCCCAGGTGGTGGTTGCCGTTCCCGTGGGGCCACCCGATATTTGTAAGGAGTTACAAACCCTGGCCGATACGGTGATCTGTCTGGTCAAACCCACCCCCTTTCGGGCGGTCGGGCAGTGGTATACCCGGTTTAACCAAATCAGTGATGAAGAAGTCTGTCAGCTGTTGCAGCCTTATCAGTAGGGTCATCAGTCAGGATCGGGTCGCGCCGTGACTTTGATTGCTAAGGCTTGGAGGGGTCTAGGGCTTGGGGACTGGGCCGTGACTTTGCAGATAGGCGATCGCGTCTTGCCTGGTGTGGATCTTGCCGTCTAGGGTGGCCTTCAGGAGGGTGGTCAAGAGCATTTTGAACGCTGGCCCAGGGCTATAGCCCAGCGCGATGAGATCATCCCCAGACAGGGGCGGCGTCACCCAGCGCCAATCTTGCAGGTATTGCCAGAGTTGGCGACGGCTTGGCACTGCCAAGTAGGGCGCGATCTCAATTAAGAGCGGCACTTCATAGATAGCCAGGTTTTGGACGACCGCGCTCGGGGGACTTGGCTGCTGCAATGCAGAGGCGATTTGGCTGTGGGCTGTATCGAAACCCTGAAGTCTGGCCAGGGTCGGTTCCGACAAATGGAGCTGGGTGGCGGCAGTGATGCGCTCAGAATGGGGCAACAGCAGAAGCAGCAGCTCTAAAATCAGTCCCCATTGCGAGAGGGATTTGGAACCTAGCTGAAAGTGATCGAGCCACTGACAGGCTAATTTCACCCGCGACCACCAGGGGGGCGTCAGGTGTAAATCCGGATGGATACACTGGAGCGCCCCTAGATTTGCCATCAGGTTCACGGCATCGGGCCAATTGGACAACCGCAAGATGTATTTGAGTTCATTGCGTAACCGCGACTGCAACGCAGGCGCTTTGACCGTATGATTCTGAATCTGCTGGTAGATGCCGCTGGCGATCGCATGGTGAATGTATGCCTCAGTTTGCGGGTCGAGGGTAAAGTTAAGCCGAGTTGCAAACCGAATGGCCCGAAAAATGCGGGTAGGATCTTCTACAAAGCTATTGGGGTGAAGCACCCGGATGCGCCGCAGCTGTAGATCCTCTAAGCCGCCAAAAAAGTCCAGCAGTTCGCTGGTTGGGCGATTTGGGGTTGAGGCAGCTGCATTAGGGGCAGCGGTGAGGCGAACTGCAAGGGCATTGACCGTAAAGTCTCGGCGATAGAGATCTTGGCGGATGGAGCTAGCAGAGACTTCTGGATTGGCTGCTGGGTAGGGGTAAAATTCACTTCTGGCGGTGGCAATATCCATCGCAAAATCCGCCAGGGCTGCGTCTTCCTGCCAAATTAAGGAGGCGGTTTGGAATTGACCGTAGACCTGAAGCTGGGCTTCAGGGAAGTGGGGTTGCAGAGCCTGGGCCAGTTCAACCCCCGCTCCTTGCTCCTGGGGAAATTCAATCCCATCCACCACCACGTCAAATTCATGGAAGGTGAGCGCGTTTTGGTTGCCTGCCAAGATCAGATCTCGCACCGCGCCCCCCACCAGGTAAAGCTGCCAGCCTCGGGCTGTGGCTGCGGCTGCGGCAGTACTCAATAGCTGACGCTGTTTCGGTTGCAGCACTTGTTCCAGGCGATCCTGGATTGAAGTCTGAACCACCTTCGGCGCGGCATGGGCGAGGGGCGGTTTCAGGTGGTGGATTTGCCGCAGAATATCGGTGCGGGTCACAATACCCACCAGCTGGCGATCGGCGACAACCGGTAGCCGGCCAATATCGTAGGTCACCATCAACGCTTCGATTTCGGTCAAGGGGGTATCAGGGGTAATGGTGCGGACAGGGGCCGTCATGTAGCCCTTGACGGGTGCATGACCGAAGCCATGGTGCAGCGCCAAGTCCAAGTCCCGACGTGAAACAATGCCCACCAGTTGCCCTGCCTGATCCACCACTGACAACCCGGAATGGCCGTAGCGCAGTAGAATCCGCCGGGCCTGGTCGATGGTGGCCTCGGGTAAAATGGTGCGCACGGGGGCAGACATGAGGCTGGCCGCCGTGGGGGGCGGCGGCAAGAGCTGCTGGAGCTGTCCAACCAGCCGCTGGAGCGTGGCTTCTGGCTTTGCCCCTTTGAGGGTGACGGCTGTCGCCTGGGGGTGGCCCCCGCCGCCTAAGGGTTTGATCAAGTCAGTCAGGTCTATGGTATCAAGCCGCGATCGTGCAATGATCGTGAGGCGATCCTGGCTGGAGCTGCGGGTTTGGTAGTCATGACCCAGCACCAGGACATCGCTCTCGCTCAAAATCATGAGCTGTGAGGTGAGTCGGGATAGTCCCGGCACATAGCGAGGCGTGCGTAAGATGACCCAGCCCAGGCGATAGCCATGGACGGTCACGGTTTGGAGATCCGCCAAGGCACTGCCCAGGAGATCCTGTAATTCTTGGGAAAACCCAGGCTCAATATAGTCGGCGATCGCCCGCTGGTTCGCTCCTTGCCCCATCAACCAGGTCAGC
This sequence comes from uncultured bacterium, assembly GCA_964644325.1. Classification (GTDB taxonomy): domain Bacteria; phylum Cyanobacteriota; class Cyanobacteriia; order Thermosynechococcales; family Thermosynechococcaceae; genus CAZXWR01. Next base: position 58,157 of record CAZXWR010000002.1, on the reverse strand, counting down.
GCTGCTGCATCCCGCACCGTGGACTGGTCGTAGGTAAGTGACCCGGTATCCACGTGAATGCCTAGGGCCATGACTGTCGCCTCCGGGGCCGACAGGGTAACGTCTTTGGCCTGAAGCTGTTCCACCATCAGGGTGGTTGTGGCCCCAACGGGTTCAATTTGGCTGTGATGGGCCGCAATGTCCCCCTCAGCCTGGAGATGATGATCATAGAGGTGCCGGGTGACCTGGGGTAAATCTAGCCAGGCTGCCGCTGGCCCCAAAAGTTCTCGCGACTGCGTATCCACAATGGCTATCGTGCGGAGCTTAGCCGGAGCAACCGATCGGCGTTCAATCAGGGGATATTCATCCCGGTAAAGTGCCAAAAAATCTCGCACTGCCGGATGCGCACCGCTGCACAGCACAATTCGCGCCCCCGGATGCAGGCAGGCCCAGCCGACTGCGGCCCCGAGGGCGTCAAAATCAGCGGTTCGATGGCAGAGCACCACATCCATAGCCCTTAATTCCCTGGCAATATGACTCGGTCAGACCTGTAATTTGAAGGAAGCTGCAAGCAAGGTGACCGCATCAGCCTATCGCTAATTGACTTGCAGACATACAGTCTTGAACCAACCAATGCCTGCCCTAATGCTGGCTGACAAAATCCAAAGCCATGTAAGGATATCGATTTGGGGGAGCGCTTTTGCGGTAAGATCAACACGATTCTTGAAGATGTCTCAAGGCAGAAGCTGGATATCTTAAACATTCATTTTTCAATAGACTCTGCTGCTTGATTGGGAGAAAACAATGGTATTTATCTTCGACCTCGCCTTGCTGGCCCTTGTGATATTGTCCTTCGTTTTGGTAGTGGGTGTACCCGTTGCCTACGCCTCTGGCGAAAATTGGGATCAGTCCAGGCAGCTCATCTGGCTCGGGTCTGGTATTTGGGTCGGCCTGGTTTTGGTCGTGGGTGCGCTTAACTTCTTGGTGGTTTAAGCCAAAAACCAAAGGCTGCTGGGTTCTTGAGGTCCTTGCGATCGCAACCCGCAGCCTTTCTCGTTAGGATGGGGTGAGCGGTTTGAACCGGGCACCGTTTTATTTTCACCCTGAGCATAAGTAATGGCTGTTTTTGAAGGGAAATTTACCAATGCGGGCGCATTCCGATTTGCTGTCGTCATTGGTCGATTCAATGACTTAGTCACAGAAAAGATTTTGGCGGGTTGCCAGGACGGTTTACTGCGTCATGGGGTAGATGTGAATCCTGAGGGCAACCAGGTGGACTACATCTGGGTGCCAGGCTGCTTCGAGATTCCCCTTGTGGCACGGCAGCGCGCTTTGACGCGCCAGTATGATGCGGTCATTTGCCTGGGTGCCGTCATTCGTGGTCAAACCCCCCACTTTGACTATGTGGCAGCCGAGGTATCCAAAGGCATTGCGGCGGTGGGGATGCAGACGGGGGTACCCATTATTTTCGGGATCCTCACCGTTGATTCCATGCAGCAAGCCCTAGAGCGGGCGGGCATCAAGAGTAACAAGGGCTGGGAATTTGCCATGAACGCGCTGGAAATGGCGAGTTTAATGCGGAGCCTAAATGATGAGGGCGATCGCAGCAGTGCCGAAAATCGGCTGAGCGGTGGTGGGGCTGTTTTGCCCGCAACCGTACAGAACAGCATCCCTTCGAGTGCCTCCTAAACTGCCCAACAGTTTCTGGATGTGTATCAGGTATTTGCACTGAAATAGCCTGGTTTGGGTCAAAGTTCTAACCCGCCAAATCGTTTACTGTCTAAGGGTTGGCTTCGTTTGGTGAAACAGGTGATTATTTGTTGACAAGACTGTCCACATTCGACATACTAGTTAAGTGCTCAACTGATGCGGGCATAGCTCAGTGGTAGAGCGTCACCTTGCCAAGGTGAATGTCGCGCGTTCGAATCGCGTTGCCCGCTTTTTAGGTAAAATCTTTTCAACCAGCATTGACTGGTTCATTTTGTCAGGCTCAGCACTGATGGCAGTTACCGTTCACCGTCTACAAAAGTGGAAACAGGAGGGTCGGCTCATTGTGGTGCTGACAGCCTGGGACTATCTCATCGGTCGCATTCTGGATCAGGCTGGGGTTGATGTATTGCTGGTGGGGGACTCCCTGGCGATGGTGGCCTTGGGCTATGACACGACTGTGCCCCTCACCGAGGCAGAGATGCTACACCATGCTAGGGCGGTGGGTCGAGCGGCGCAGAAAGCTCTGGTGGTGTGTGATTTACCGTTCCTGAGTTATCAGGCAAGTCCTCAGCAAGCCCTGCAGTCGGCCGGTCGCCTTTTGAAGGAAGCCAATGTGCAGGCGGTAAAACTAGAGGGTGGCTATCCCGATATGGTGGAGACGGTGCGGTTTTTGACGCAGCGCGGTATCCCGGTGATGGGGCATGTGGGTCTCACGCCTCAGTCGGTGCATCAATTGGGGGGCTATCGACAGCAGGGTAAAACACCATCGGAGGCTGAGCGCATCTTAGAAGAGGCGATCGCCCTAGAAGCTGCCGGAGCGTTTGCGATTGTCTTGGAGCATATTCCAGCAGCACTGGCCCAGGCCATTACCGCACAACTCACCATTCCTACGATTGGGATTGGTGCTGGCCCCCACTGTGACGGTCAAGTGTTGGTCACGGCTGATTTACTTGGGTTTTCTGAATGGCAGCCGCCCTTTGCGCCTGTGTATGACAACCTACGCGATCGCATCACGCAAGCTGTAGAGGCTTTTGCACAGGATGTCCGCCAGAAAACCAACAGCATAGACTCGTGATGGGAGCAGGGGCTCTGGATGTCTGCCTCATCTCTGTGGTTTCAATTGTCATGAGGTTTTGCATTTCCTGGATCAATATGGTGTGCTACAGAAACTTCTGTTTGTTTTGGGCAGTACAACAAAGATAATAATTTGCATTTCCTGGATCAATATGGTGTGCTACAGAAACAGCGCCAACAAATCGAGGGGAGTTAATCAATACCTGGTAGAGCAGTTTTTTCAGCCTTTGATTCCATCTTTGATTCCATCCAGTTGACCAGAGCTGCGGTGGGCACCATGGGGAGCATTGGCAGCAAACAGATAAGCCCCTGCTGCCAGGTTAGAGGAGCGGTCGCAAACAGGAGGTTCATAACCCCCCACTGACTAAACATGATCTGGAGCACCACTGCTGCCCCAATGCCCACAAGCAAAATCGGGGTGCGTGGGGTGGCCACTGACTGATGCCGTAAGACGTTGATCAGGCTTGTTCCCATCTGGCTGATGCTGAGCAAATAGATGATGCGGGCGGCAACCAGTGACTGAATTGCCATTGTGCGGGCAACGGCTAAATCCCCTGTGGTAAATTTCGTCCATTCAAAGATGCCAAAGATTAAAATCCAGTTGAACAGGGAGACCACCAAAATACGGCGCAGCAATTTTGGGGTCAATAAGGGTTCATTGGGATGGCGCGGCTTCTTTTGCATCAGGCCCTGGGGTTTGGGCTCAAAGGCTAGGGGAACGGTCATGGTCAGGGAATTGATCATGTTGAGCCACAGCACCTGTAGGGAGAGGATGGGCAAATCTCGTGCCAGGAAGGCGCTGATCAAAATTGTCATGGATTCACCGCCATTGACGGGCAATAGAAAGGCGATCGCCTTGCGCAGGTTTTGGTAGACGGTACGGCCTTCTTCAACCGCAGCTTCGATGCTGGCAAAGTTATCGTTGGTGAGGAGCATATCAGCGGATTCCCGCGCCACTTCTGTTCCTTCTTTGCCCATGGCGATGCCAATGTCAGCCTGTTTGAGGGCCGGGGCATCATTCACGCCATCCCCCGTCATGGCAACAATTTCGCCTCGGGACTGGAGGGCTTCGACGAGCTGAAGTTTCTGGGCCGGGGCTACCCTCGCAAAGACGGAACCCGTTGTCACCGCATCAATAATCTGGTGCTCATCCATCTGTGCTAGCTCTTGGCCGCTAAACGCCACCCCTGATTCTCTAGTCTGGATGCCCATACGCCGCGCGATCGCCCGTGCTGTGGCGATATGATCCCCGGTGATCATCTTGACTTGAATGCCAGCGGACTGGCAGGCATGCACCGCTGCGATCGCCTCGGGGCGAGGCGGGTCTATCATGCCCTGTACCCCCAGAAAGGTGAGCCCCGTCTCGATATCATCATGATCAATCGAGTGCTGATGTTCTGAGGCAATTTTTTGGGCAAAGGCCAGCACCCGTAGGCCTTGTGCTGCCATCCTTTCGACGAATTGCTCAATCTGAGGCGGGTCAAGTGGCATGGGCGCTCCATCTTGACCCATCCCCTGAACGCAGCGCCTCAGCAGGGCTTCTACCGATCCCTTCACGTAGATGATCGGCGGACTGCCGTCATGGGTTTCACCCTGTAGCGTTGCCATGTATTGATACTGTGACTCAAAGGGGATGGCATCAAGTCGGGGGCGGGTCGCCGCCCATTCCACCGCACTCAGACCCGCTTTAGCCGCTGCGGTGAGGAGTGCCCCTTCCGTGGGGTCACCCACTACCGACCAGTCTTCTCCAGACTGCTTGAGCTGTGCGTCATTACAAAGCAGTCCTGCTGCTAAACAAGCGGTCAAGGCCGGCGGTAAGCCATCCTCAAAAAGGCTACCGTCCTGGGAACGGCTGATTTCACCTTTAGGACTGTAGCCACTGCCGCTGACGGCGTACTGTTCGCCTCCGGCATAAATAGCTTGAACTGTCATCTGATTTTCCGTGAGGGTTCCGGTTTTGTCAGAACAAATCACGGTGGCACTCCCCAAGGCTTCAACAGCGGGCAGTTTGCGAATAATGGCGTGACGGCGAGCCATCCGGTTGACGCCAATCGCCAGCGTAATGGTCACCACCGCTGGCAACCCCTCTGGGATGGCGCTCACCGCCAGGGCCACTGCTGCTTCAAACATGTACTGCCAGGATTCGCCTTGGCTCAGTCCAATCGCAAAGGTGAGGGCCGCCAGGGTCAAAATGCCGTAGAGCAGGGTGCGGCTGAATTTGGCAAATTTACGGGTGAGGGGTGTACTGAGGCTGACGCGCTGCTCCATGGATTCAGAAATCTGACCGACCTCAGTGGCATTCCCCGTGGCAACCACCAGACCTCGGCCTTGTCCGAAGGTAATAAAGCTGCCGGCATAGGCCATATTGGTGCGTTCAGCCAGGGGGGTTTCTGACGGTAGAAACTGGGGCGATTTTTCGACCGGAACCGATTCCCCTGTTAATGCTGATTCATCTACCTGCAAGTTGCGCACCTGAAATAGCCGCAAATCTGCCGGGACTTTATCGCCGGAGGCCAGCAAGACAACATCCCCTGGAACTAGATCCTGAGACGGAATCCGGATCATTTGTCCCTCTCGCCAAACCGTTGTTTCCGTGGTGACGGCTTGGGCCAAAGCAGCGATCGCCCCTTCGGCTTTCGCTTCTTGCACATAGCCAATCACCGCGTTGATCACCGTGACGCCCCAGATCACAGCCGCATTCGTCCAGGAACTGAGGGCTGCTTTCACTGCCCCAGCCAGCAGCAAAATATAGAGCAATGGCTGATGAAACTGGAGCAGAAACCTGAGCCAGGCAGGCTTTCCTGGTTTGAATTGCAGTTCATTCCAGCCATAGTCCTCATAGCATTGGGCCACGGCTTCCGGGGTGAGTCCGGTTGTGATATTGCTGCTAAACGCGTGCGCTACATCCTGAATTGACAGGGCATGATACGAGCGCGATGGCGGTTGAGCTGGCATATCGGCCTCCAAGCAGGGGTGCAATGGGGTGAACGATGGGGTACAAGACATCACGCTCAAGATTTAGCCCAATAGGCACTGAGCAAACTTAGCTCAGAAACAGCATGCGACGCGGCATCCTCACCCCCCACAATGGTTCGGCTGGAATCGTGCTGCTGACTGAACAGATGCTTCAATGATAGCTGCCCACTCACTGGACAGTAGAATCATGGGCCGTTTATTGCAGAGCTTCACAGCCAGCAGTAATATCGTGAATTTCAGCTTGGATGCCGATCTTGCAACGCAAGCTAAGCCCCTAAGCCAGCTTGATTTTCAGCTGTTGCATGGATTCTGCAAGGGCCTCACCTAACTGACTAGAGTCACGCCCGCCCGCCTGAGCCAAGTTGGGTCGGCCACCCCCGCCCCCGCCACAAATCTTGGCGATCGCCCCAATAAATTTGCCCGCCTGCAATCCGGCTTGGTTCACCCCAGGGCTGAAGGCCGCCACCAGGCTCACCTTCCCTGCTTCCGGTACTGACCCTAGCACGATCGCCCCTTCGCCAATTTTTTGCAAGAGCCGTTCCGCCGCCGTTTGCAGTGAAGCCGCATCGACCCCCGTCAGTTCCGCCACCAGCACCTTAAAACGGCCCACAGATTCTGCTTGATCCAACAGCTGATCAGATTTCAGCAGCGCCAGCTCAGACTGGAGGGCTTCAATTTGCTTCTGGGCTGTTTTGAGATCGGTTTGCAGGGTTGTCACTCGCTCGGGGATTTCTTCGGGCTTCGCCTTAAAGCGATCGCCCAGATCGCGCACCACCGTCTCCCGCACATTCAGGTACTCCAGCACCGCAGGCCCTGCCACCGCCTCAATCCGGCGAATGCCAGAGGCCACCCCCGTTTCTGAAATAATCTTGAACAGGCCAATTTCAGCGGTATTCCGCACATGGGTACCACCGCACAGCTCCATGGATACCCCCGGCAAATCAATCACCCGTACCCTGTCGCCGTACTTCTCGCCAAACATGGCGATCGCCCCTTTGGCCTTGGCTTCCGCGATCGGCATTTCCGAGATTTGAGCTTCGTGGGCTTCCGCAATCCAGGTGTTGACCTGGGCTTCGATTTGTTGAAGTTCGGTTGGGTTTAGCGCGCGATTAAAATTGAAGTCAAACCGCAGGCGATCAAAGGCCACCAGCGACCCGGCCTGGGAAATGGACTCATCAATTAACCCCTTTAGCGCCGCTTGCAGGAGATGGGTGGCGGTGTGGTTGGCCTGAGCGCGGCGGCGGCAGGCCCGGTCAATTTGGGCGGTGACTGTATCGTCCATTCTGAGGATGCCGCGTTCAATGCGGCCATAGTGAATGAAAATACCGGATTCCTTCTGGACATCCTCGATCCGCACCACCACGTTGTCCCCCAAGAGATAGCCGCGATCGCCAATTTGACCCCCAGATTCCGCATAGAAGGGGGTTTGATCCAGGGCAATCTGGACAGCGGTGCCGGCTTCTGTTTCTGGAACAGACTTGCCCTCCACCAGTAGGGCCACCACCTTAGCGCTTAACGCAGGGTCGCTGTAGCCTAAAAAGGCCGTTGGGTGAATGTGCTCCGCCAGCTTGTCGAGGGCACCCTGCACCGTCAGGTCAATGGTTTCGTGGGCAGCTCTGGCCCGCTGCCGCTGTTTTTCAAGTTCTACTTCAAACGCTTCGACATCCACGGTTAGCTCTTGCTCCTCGGCAATTTCCTGGGTCAGTTCCAGGGGAAAACCGTGGGTGTCATATAGCGTAAAAGCCTCCTCTCCCGTAATCTGCTGGGGTTGACGGGCAATGATTTCCGCCAGCAGCTTTTCACCTCGGTCAAGAGTTTTCAAGAACTGGGCTTCTTCCCGCTCTAGCTCTGCCTTAATCTGCGGCTCTCGCTCTCGCACGTTGGGGTAAGCCGATTCGGAAAGGGCGATCGCGGTTTCGGCCACCTGGTTAATGAAAGCCCCCTCAATTCCCAACAGCCGCCCGTGGCGCACCACCCGCCGGATCAGTCGTCGCAGCACATAGCCCCGATCGTTGTTGGAAGCGATGATGCCGTCCGCAATCATGTGAACCACCGCCCGCACATGGTCACCGATTACTTTTAAGGAAACCTTGGTTTTCGCATCAGCTCGGCTGTACTCAAGGCCCGCGATCTGAGCGGCAGTTTCAATAATCGGAAAAATCAGGTCGGTTTCGTAGTTATTGGGGACTTGCTGCAAAATCTGGGCCATGCGCTCTAGACCCAGCCCAGTGTCAATATTCTTGTGTTGCAGCGGCGTCAGGTTGCCATCAGCATCCTGGTTGTACTGCATGAACACCAGGTTGTAAAACTCAATGAAGCGCGTGTCATCTTCGAGGTCAATGTGGTCATCTCCTAGTTCCGGGTGGAAGTCGTAGTACAGCTCTGAGCAAGGCCCACAGGGGCCAGTTGGCCCGGAGTTCCAAAAGTTATCGTCAGCTCCCATGCGCTGAATGCGATGCTCGGGAATGCCCACCTGATCGCGCCAGATGGCAAAGGCTTCATCGTCTTCTTTAAAGACACTCACCACCACCCGCTCCGGTGGCAGCTTGAAGACCTGAGTGGATAGCTCCCAAGCCCAGGCGATCGCCTGTTCCTTAAAGTAATCTCCAAAGCTGAAGTTCCCCAGCATCTCGAAAAAAGTGTGGTGTCGGGCCGTGCGACCCACATTCTCAATATCGTTGGTGCGAATACATTTCTGGGACGTAGTGGCGCGGGGAAATTCGGCCTCCTTTTGCCCCAGGAAAATGGGCTTAAAGGGGAGCATCCCGGCGATCGTCAGCAGGACGGTGGGGTCTTCGGGAATCAGCGACGCGCTGGGGAGTGGCTGATGGCCACGCTGGGCGAAGAAGTCCAGGAAGGTTTGCCGAATTTGAGCACCGCTCAGAGAAGGAGCCATAGGAGATTATCGATGGGTCTACGAATTACGTTGCCAGTCAAGGCCATTGGGCTAAACAACTGCACTACTTTCATGATGCCTTGAGATGTCGGTCTTGGGACAACCTGGCCAGAATCTAGCAGGCATAGATGGCAACAAACATTGAACCGTTAAAAAGCTGGGGGAGGACGATCGCGATCAGGGTATTGCATCACTCACTGCCAATGAGCTTGGCGTTGGTTACTGAGTCTTTGCTCAATTTTTGGGGCACCGGTTTGGCCTCGAACTATTGACTCCAAACAATTCGTAGTGCTAGATTCATTTACAAAATTAAATAATAAGCCAGCCTAGTTTGGAAACAGCGCTTCACGCAAGCCTGATTTTCCGAAGCGGAGGAACCAATTTTTGGGGCGTATCTTATCCGGCAAAGCAGTGCGATCGCTTGCCTGAAACGAGGGGCACCTCTCAGCCCTAGCCCGTCAGCTAACTCCGTCGGCATTGAGGGGAGGTCTGTTGGGAAAGCCTACAAACCAATTGTTTGGATGTGTGATGAGCCCTTCAGCCTCTCAGGTCTACCTGTAAGGAGTTCATCATGGAATATAGCCCAATGATTTGGGCGTCCGCAGTTTTTGTGGGCGTCATTGCTTTGATTATGGTTGAGTGGGTGCACTTAACCATTGCCGCCTTCCTGGGGGCCATGCTGCTTGTCTTCGGGCAGGTTCTCACTCTCGATGAAGCAGTTCACTACATTGGCCGGAGTTACGAAACCCTGGCTTTGTTTTTTGGGGTCATGGTTTTAGTGCGGGCCTTTGAGCCCACCAAGATTTTTGACTACTTAGCAGCTCAAATGGTGATTCAAGCGCAGGGGCAGGGGAAGCGCCTTTTGCTGGGCATTGTTGCGGTAACCACCCCGATCTGTGCTGTGTTGCCCAATGCCACCACCGTGATGTTGTTAGCGCCATTGATCCCACCCATGGCGATTGAGTTGGGCATCGACTATGTGCCTCTACTAATTTTGATGGTGTTTGTGGCCAACAGTGCAGGACTGTTAACCCTGGTCGGAGACCCTGCGACCTATATCGTGGGCGAGGCTATCAACATCAGCTTTCTCGATTACCTGCGCAATCTGAGTTTAGGCGGGGTGCTGGCCATCGTCACCATTGTGTTGATGGTGCCCTATCTGTTTGCCCCGATCTGGAATATGCAGGTACCCCCATCAGAACTCCACCGTCCGCCTGAGATCAACCATCCCCGCGTGCTGATCCTGGGCGGCGGGATTATGGCAATGGTGCTCTTGTTTTTTGTGATTGGTGATTCTTTGCCTGTCCCGATTGAACCGGCTGCTGTGGCCTTAATGGGGGCAGGGTTAGCGCTACTGCTGGCCCACCACAGCAAAATCGATACCGTCACCCATATTTTGCGGGATGTGGACTGGAGTACGCTGCTCTTTTTCATGTCCACGTTTATTCTGATTGGCGGGCTTGACAAGACTGGGGTGATCTCCAATCTATCCGGGGGGCTGGCCGTTATCTTGCAGCAAAATATCGGACTGGGAGTGCTATTTCTGACGTTTTTTGTGGGTCTGGTTTCCAGTGTGGTGCCCAATATCCCCTTGGTGGTGGCAATGGTACCGCTCCTCAAACAGTATTTGATCAATGTCGGCTGGATGGATGCGGCGGTATTAAACCCAGACTTTCAAGGCACGCTGCCCCCTGAGGTCTTACCCTTGTTCTACGCGATGATGTTTGGCGCAACGCTGGGGGGGAATGGTACGTTGATGGGCGCATCGTCCAATATTGTGGCGGCAGGGGTCGCGGAACAGCATGGACGATCTATTTCCTTCCGGACGTTCTGTCGCTATGGTTTGCCAGTCATGGGGATGCAGCTCATTGCGGCGTCTCTCTACGTTATGGGTCGTTTCGTGCGCTGAGTCTGGGTCACATGAACGGGCGATCGCCTATGACACCTCAGACTCAAATACAGCCCAAATTCCGGAGGACGGTCTTAGCAAACTACACCATGACCGAACCTGCTCATGGATGCCAATCTGCCGTCTAACCGGAACCCACCCCCGCACGCCGTCCTCCAGAATGCCGAGCGCCGCGCACCCAGGATTTTTCTGGGTGGTTTCCCGCTTTGCCCAAGCTGCTGCTATTCTCCAACTTATTGCAAAATATATGCAGTAGAGTATCAAGGTGCATGCTAACCCTGGCTTGACCTGAATGAAAAAAATCGGCTCTTCTGCTCACATCATCCGAAAACCCAGGTGTGTTAGCCCGCATCTTTCAAGTTTAATACTAGTTATTCTCAATAAAGCTGTTATAGTGTGAACCAGGTTTATTAAGAAAAACTGGCAGTAATTGGTATTTGTCTGGTTCGGCATGCCATGTGGGTGATGTGGGGAAAAAATGACAGAGCTGATCAATCGTGATGTTGTCTGGCTAAACGTGAGTCCGGGTTTGCGGTGGGTGCATCAGCCAATATTGCGTGTTTTGTCACAGTGTTGTCCCATCACGCAGTGGGACTACCAGCAAACGGAGGACGAAGCCTGCTCCTTAGATCTGGCGGTTGAGCTACTCCATCGCTATGTCAAAAAGCGGCTCCAAATCCAGCGACTCAAGCACCCTGCAAACTTGCGATCGCCCGGTGTGAATCTGGTGGGTCATGGGTTGAGCGGCGTTGTGGGGTTGCTCTATGCCCGGAAATTTCCCCAGTTTGTACAGTCCTTAACGCTGCTGTCCGTCGCTGCCCAGCCCGCGACGCTATGGGATGCCCACTACTACGTCAAGCGGCTACTGCTACCCTACGCGCGCCATCCATTGTTGGCCCAAACTGCCGCGCAGCTCTGGGAAGGGCCGCACCGCGAACGGCTACCGTTTTTGGTCACAGCCCTCGAAAAAGACTTGAGCCATGCCCCGAGCCCCCATACTTTTCTGAAGCTGGTGCGCTTAGCGCCCGGTGGCGTCGCGGTGCCGTTGCTGGTGTGCGGTAGTCATACTGACCCGGTGGTGAGTCCGGCTGAGCTAGCAGACTGGCAGGTCTGGCTGAAGCCCAGTGACCAGCTGTGGATCTGTCCGGAAGGACGCCATTTTTTCCACTACGCCTACCCCCATCGGGTCGCAGATCGGCTCTTACACTTCTGGCGATCGCTGTCTGCCCAATCACAGGTGCAGCATCAGAGTCGTCCTAATCCTCAAAGTCTGTCGATTTTGGAGTATTAATCCGGGATGACCCACGCGATCGCCATTCGTTATTTGGCCCCTGGCTTTTTCGCTTGCTTCGCTTCTAGTTCCGCCATGCGGCTTTTCAGAGTTTGGTTAGCCTTTTTTAGCGCCTCGAGTTCCTCATGCACGGTCTTCAGGGCTTCATTGGCCCCCATTGCCCCTTGCACCCGACGCACCGATTCTTCCGCAAGGCGCTGCACGCGGCCATCCGGCGTGCGCTGGGCCAGGGATTGTAGAATTTTTGCGGCTCTGGCAGTTTCCATCTGACCCAGGGCCACCACCACTGCCACCTGGGTCAAAAAGAACGATTCATCGGCCAGGACAGCCAGTCGATCGAGAATCTGGGTCAGTTGTGCCGCCTCTTGACCTTTGGCAATACTGCCCAAGGCCCGAATTGCCGCTAGACGCAGGGGTTGAGGTGTGCCGATCTGAGTGTGGTCGAGCAAGATGGCCAGAGCCGCTGCTGAAGTCTTCAGCTGACTTAAGCCAGCGATCGCCCCACCGCGCACCAGTTCATTCCAGCCGCCGCGCTCTTTCAACACAGTCTTAAATAGCTTAATGACTTTATCGGTCTTTGATTGATCTGAGTGGCTGGCCGCTGCAATCGTGCCCAGGGCGCTCAGGGCCGCCGCTTCAACGTAGTAGCTCGGGTCACCCTTTTCAGCGATGGGCTTAATGGCCTTATAGCTGGCGCTGGTTTTGAGGGCGGCGATCGCCCCCACTACGGCCCGCCGTACCCGCGCATCTTCATCCTTGAGCCCCTGTTTCAACGCGGTAAAGGCTTGATCCAGCTTGAGGGTGGCCAGCTGCTGGGCTACCTCAGCCCGCACCCCCCAGAATGGGTCTTCTCGGAGCGCTGTCTCTAGGGCTTGAACAGCTTCTAGAGAAGATTTTTTGGCGATCGCCTCGGCGGCGTAGATCCGCGCAACCGGATCGGGGTCCAAGGCCAGCTGGGCTTTGAGTTCCGGTAAGGGATATTCCAAGGCGACGGTTTTCAGGGTGTGGTTCCCGGTATCAAAACTCACCCAGCCCGGTTTTTCAGAGAGGGGCACGTAAAAACTCTGCTCCTTCTCCTGGATTCGCAGGGTCAGGGATTGCAGCACTTCCGCTGGCTGCCGGTTTCCCCGATAAAATGTAATGGGCAGCTTGAGATCAAAGCGATCGCGCTCTGGGTCAGCCTCCTCTATTTGGGTTTGGGTCACCGTCAGCTTAGCGAGGCTGGCATCTCCATCCCAGCTATAGGCCACCTTATAGTCGGGGTGTCCGCCCCGGAATACATACTGGTCGAACAAAAAGGCCAAATTGCGACCCGTCGTTTTTTCGATCGCCCGCAGCAGATCAATCGTTTCAACAGTGCGGTGGGCATTGTCCTGCACAAAACAGTGAATGGCTGCCCAAAACAGATCTTCGCCCAGTTCGGCCCGCAGCATATGGTAGATACAGGCACCCTTCTCGTAGAGATGGCGATCGTAGAGTTCAATCGCTGCCCGGTAAATATGAGTCACCACCGGCCGGCGGTAGCGGGTGCTGTCTTCGCTCAGGTAATGCCGCGCTTCCTGGAGCCGATAGTACGCCGCATCTGCTGCACCATACTCCTGCTCTGTCCACATCACCTCCGAGTAGGAAGCCATCCCCTCCTTCAACCAGGCATGGGACCAGTGCTTAATCACCACCAGGTCACCAAACCACTGGTGGGCCAGTTCATGCACGACTAGGGTTTCAGTGCTGCGGTTGTCTAGGGCCGCCCGCTCATCCAGCAGACAGCGATCGGTGAGCAGCGTCGTGGAGGTATTTTCCATGCCGCCAAAAATGAAGTCATCCACACAGACCTGGGCGTATTTGGGATAGGGGTAGGCATAGCCGTACTTTTGGCTTAAGAAGTCCATCATGCGCGGCGTTTTACCCATGCTCAGGCGGGCCTGTTCTTCCCGACCTTTCTCCACGTAGTACAGAACGGCAACCCCATGACCGTCAGGGTGGTGCCACTCGTCCTGGAGCATGGCAAAATCTCCCACCGCCAGGGTCATGAGGTAGGTGGGGTGGACTTGTTCCTGCCGCCAGTGCCAAATCCGGCTATCGTCGGTGTCGGTTTGGCTGACCAATACCCCATTGGAAATAGCCTGGTAGGGCTGGGGCACCTGCACCCGAATTTCCGAGGTGGTGAGCTGACCTGGATAGTCAAAACAGGGGAACCAGAAGCGTGAATCTTCATCTTCGCCCTGGGTCCAAACCTGCACGGGTTTGTCAGGGTAGTGGGCATCGGGCTGAATGAAGTAGAGACCCCGCTGGGGTTGATCTAAGCTGTACTGAATATTGAGGGTGATGGCTTTCCCGGCAATGGTGGGCTGCTTGAGGATCACTCTAAGCCGTTGACCATCGTAGTCAAAGACCTGCTTACTGCGGCCCACTTTCACGGCAGCGATGTTCAGCTGCACGGCATCCAGGGTCAGCTGTTCAATGCCCGTGCGGACGGGATTCAGCCGAATTTGACAGTTGCCCTGACAGCGCTGCTGCTCCAGATCGAGCCTTAAATCCAGAAAAATATGCTCAACTTGGCCTGGGCGGTCGGGGGTGTAGTGGGGACGGGCACCAGACAGCGCAAACGGCTTATGTTTGGGAGCCGGGGTATCAAACAAAAAGTGTGTGGTGTGAGACATAGCGTCGTGGAGGCCCAATTGCTTTTCCTCAGGGTAGCGAGATTCGCAGCCAAATTACAGGTTCTCCCCTTAGGATGAGAACAAGCTGGTTCGGGGAGTAGGAGGATGGAGCCACCACCCAATGCCTTTGACTGCAATCAATTCTTCAACCTCTCCCTGGATATGCTGTGCATTGCCGGAACGGACGGCTATTTTAAGCAGGTCAACCCGGCCTTTGAGGCAACCCTGGGATATCCCCCAGCCGAATTACTCGCAAAACCCTTTCTTGATTTTGTGCACCCGGATGACCAGGCCGAGACTCTCCGAGAAGTCGAACGTTTAGCAGCGGGTCAGCTCACCCTCGACTTTGAAAACCGCTACCGCTGCTGCGATGGTTCCTATAAATGGCTGGCATGGCGGGCAACGCCCCTAGCCACCGAGCAATTAATCTACGCGGTAGCCCGAGATATCAGCGATCGCAAACGCATGGATGCCGAACAACAGCAGGTGGCCCAGCGGCTCCGGGAAAGCGAGCAGCGTCTGCAACTGGCCCTAGATGCTGCGAAGCTTGGCTCTTGGCAGCTTGATCTCCAAACTGGAGTGCTCCTGCCTTCACCCCATTGCAAAGCTAATTTTGGGTTGCGGCCTGAGGATGAGCTAGCCAGCGAAACCCAGCTATTTGAGTTGATTCACCCCCAGGATCGCGTTCGCGTTCGGGCAACGATCAGCCAAGCCCTAGCCCAGCAAACCGACTATGAAGCAGAGTACCGCGTCCTTTGGCCCGATGGCTCAGTGCATTGGGTATTAGCCCGAGGCCACGGCCTCAATGACTGTGCAGGAAAACCGGTGCGGATGACTGGGATCACCCTCAATACCACCGAACGCAAACAGGCTGAACTTGACCTCTCCGAGAGTAATGAGCGCTTAAAGCTGGCCCTTGAGGCCACGAACACCGTGTGTTGGAGTCGTGACCTGGTCACGGATCAGGTGTCCCTGATGATCGGCGCGGCACATCCTGGCCAGACCCTTCAGTTAGCCCACACCGAAACCTTAGAGCTGGTTCATCCGGACGACCAATCGCAGCTGGAGAGCGCAATTCAGGCGGCGATCGCCACGAAAGGCACCTTCGAGGTTGAACATCGGGCTTTAGCCTCGGGCCAGTCCGAACAGTGGCGCTGGTTTTTGTCACGGGGCAAAGTGCTCACCGATGAGACAGGTGCAGCGACACGGATGGTGGGGGTAGCCGTCGATATTACCGATCGCAAGCGGGCCAACGTGATCATTCAGGATCGCGAGGAAGAACTGCGTCTGATGGTCAGCAATGTCCCGGTTGGCATATTCCAGACCGATGCAGACGGAAACTGCCTCTTTGTGAATCTGCGCTGGCTGGAACTCACGGGGCTTTCCTTCGCCCAGGCCATGGGCACGGGCTGGACTGACGCCATTCACCCTGAAGATCGAGACAGAGTCTTTGCAGAATGGTATCGAGCGGCTCACGCTGGGGATGAATTTGTGGCGGAATATCGCTATCAAACCCCGACGGGTCGGGTGCGTTGGGTCTACGGTCGCGCGATCGCTATATCCAGTGAGAATGGTACCCGGAGTGGTTACTTTGGCACCGTCACCGATATTACAGAGCGCAAACAAGCAGAAGAAGTGGTGCAAACGCAGCTCACGGCCATTGAAGCTGCCGTGACCGGAATCGCCATCCTGAATAGCAGCGGTGAATATGTTTACCTCAACCAGGCCCACCTGACGATTTTTGGCTACGACACCCCAGAAGCCCTGATCGGCAAAACCTGGAAAGTGCTCTATACCCCCGAGGAAATCCAGCTTCTGGAACACAGTATCTTCCCTCGCCTGCAAACCCAGCGGAGCTGGCAGGGGATTGTCACGGGCAAGCGTCGCGATGGCAGCACCTTTCCAGAGGAAATTAGCCTCACCCTCACTCCAGATGACAGTCTCATCTTTATCTGTCAGGATATCACAGAGCGGCAGGCTCAAGAGCGAGAACGCCAGCGCCAAACCCTACAATCGCAGCTTTTTGCCGACGTCACCCTCAAAATTCGTCAGACCCTAAACCTAGATCAAATTTTGCAAACTGCCGTCACGGAAGTCCAGCGCTTGCTGCGAGTAGAGCGGGTTCTCTTATTCCAACTCCTATCCGATGGCACAGGGGGAACGGTTGTCCAAGAAGCCGTCTTACCCGGTTGGGATGCCGTTTTGGGTCAGGGCATCACCGATGACTGCTTCGGGGCCACCTACTTGGAGCGCTACCAGCAGGGTCGCATCTATCAAATTCCTGATTTAGATCGCTTTACCGACCACCACTGCTTAGCCAATTTTCTGCTCCAGTTTCAGGTGAAAGCAAAACTGGTGATTCCGATTGTCGTTCGCGACCAACTTTGGGGGCTACTCATTGCCCACCAGTGCTCACGGCCACGGGATTGGTCTGAGTTTGAAATAGACCTGATGCAGCTCTTGGCCAACCAACTTGGCATTGCCTTGGCTCAAGCACAGCTTTTACAGCGCGAAACCCAGCAGAGACAGGCCTTGGCACGCTCCAGTGACGAATTACAGCAATTTGCCTATGTCGCCTCCCACGATCTCCAGGAGCCCCTGCGGATGATTAGCAGCTACCTGCAGCTCCTGGAACGCCGCTATCGCGAGCAGCTGGATGATGAAGCGCAAGAATTTATCCACTATGCGGTGGACGGAGCCGCTCGGATGCAAACCTTAATCCGAGCATTGCTGGAGTATTCCCGCGTTTCAACCCGAGGCCAGCCATTCCAGCCCATTAACCTGCAAGCGGTGCTGGACGAGGTTCTCGCCAACTTAAAGCTGGCCATTGCCGACGCTCAGGCCGTCATTACCCACGACCCGTTGCCAACGCTCCAGGGGGATGACTCGCAGCTGATGCAGCTCCTGCAAAATCTCATCAGTAATGCCCTCAAGTTTCGGGGCGAACGGCCCCCCCAAGTTCACATCACCGTCAGCCAATCCGACTCCCACTGGACCATTGGCGTGCGAGACAACGGCATTGGCATTGCACCTGAATACCGCGATCGCATTTTCCTGATCTTTCAGCGCCTGCACGCCCGCACCGAGTATCCTGGAACTGGGATCGGTCTCGCCCTCTGTAAAAAAATCGTCGAGCGCCACGGTGGCAAAATCTGGCTCGAATCTCAGCCAGGGGAAGGGGCAACCTTTTTCTTTACGCTCCCTGTCGAAGCTACCCCTACAGCAGGTGACCCACTGTGAACCTTTCCCCGACCGTCAGGCCGATTGAAGTGTTACTGGTTGAGGACAACCCCGGTGATGTGCGCCTCACTCGAATTGCCCTGGAAGAAGGACGCCTAGCTCTGAACTTGAGCGTAGTGCCCGATGGCGTCGAAGCGATCGCCTTTCTGCGCCAAGCTGGACATTACAAAACCAAACCGCGCCCCGACCTAATTTTGCTCGACCTGAACCTGCCCAAAAAAGATGGTCGTGAAGTTTTAGCGGACATTAAATCCGACCCAATCCTCCGGCGGATTCCAGTCGTCGTCCTCACCACCTCCCAATCTGACGAAGACGTATTGCGCGCCTATAATCTCCATGCCAACTGCTACATCGTCAAACCCGTAGACTTCAACCAGTTTGCCAAAATTGTCCAAACCATCGAAAACTACTGGTTCACCATCGTCAAACTGCCCACGGAGTAGGTGCTACTATGGCGGGCCAAACCATTCATGTGCTGTTAGTGGAAGACAACCCCGGAGATACCCGACTGCTCCAGGAATATCTCCGGGAAGACTCCTTTGTGAAGTTCCAGTTTCGGCCTGCTGAATGCCTAGCCGACGCCTTTACGGCCCTCCAGGATCAGCAGCAGGATCAACCGTTTGATGTGGTGCTCTTAGACTTGACCCTGCCCGACAGTACCGGGTTCGAGACCTTTAACGCCCTGCATACCCGAGCACCAATGCTGCCCATCGTGGTGATGACCGGGCTGGATGATGAAACCTTAGCGCTCCAAGCGCTGAAGCATGGGGCGCAAGACTACCTCGTCAAGGGCCAGTTTAGTGGCGGTCACTTACTGAGTCGGGCGGTGCGCTACGCCATTGAGCGCAAGCGCATTCAGTTTGAACTCCAAGAACGAGAGCGCCAGTTCCAGGCCCAGGCCCAGCTCCTAGATCTGGCCCTCGACACCATCATGGTGCGCGATGTCAATGACCGCATCACCTTCTGGAATCACGGTGCAGAAGTGATGTATGGCTGGAGTCAAGTAGAAGCTCTAGGTCAAGTCTCCCATCAGCTCCTCAACAGTCAGCTGCCGCAGGCACTATCTGAGATCCAGGCCCAATTTTTACAGGCTGGGCAGTGGGAAGGGGAAGTGATTCATACCCGCCGCGATGGTTCCGTGGTGGTGGTGATTAGCCGCTGGGCCTTGTGTGATGGCACAGAAGGTCACCCGCCCACGATCCTAGAAGTAAACCACGACATCACCAAGCGCAAGCTAGCCGA
Organism: uncultured bacterium; assembly: GCA_964644325.1. Taxonomy (GTDB): domain Bacteria; phylum Cyanobacteriota; class Cyanobacteriia; order Thermosynechococcales; family Thermosynechococcaceae; genus CAZXWR01. Next base: position 39,180 of record CAZXWR010000002.1, on the reverse strand, counting down.
GGAAAAAAACCGGGAGCAGGCCGCACTCTTAGATATCACGAGTGATGCAGTCATGGTGCGTGACCTCGGACATCAAATTCGCTACTGGAATAAAGGGGCAGAACGCCTCTTTGGCTGGACGGCGACCGAAGCCCTGGGTCGCAATGTTGACTTTTTATTAAACACGCACTCCAAAAACGAAACCCTGCAAAATGCGTATCACACCGTCATGTCTGTGGGCAACTGGCAGGGCGAGCTGACCAAGGTCAACAAGGCTGGGCAGAAACGGGTTGTGGAAGGGCGCTGGTCTTTGGTGCGAAATTCCGAGGGGGTGCCCACGGCTATTTTATCGGTGGACACCGATATTACCGAAAAAAAACAGCTCGAAGCGCAGTTTTTACGGGCGCAGCGTCTTGAAAGTATCGGCACCCTCGCCAGCGGGATTGCCCACGACCTCAATAATGTGCTGACACCCATCTTGGCGATCGCCCAGCTCCTGAAGCTGCACCACGCTAAGTTTGACCAGGCTCACCAGTGGCACCTGCTGGATATCGTGGAAGAAACCACCAAGCGCGGTGCCACCCTCATTCAGCAGGTGTTGTCCTTCACAAGGGGCGTGGAAGGGGAACATATGGTGATCCAGGTGCGGCATCTGCTCTTGGATGTCTACCAGGTCATGCAGGCCACCTTCCCCAAGGCGATCGCCATTGAGCGCGAATTCGACACTGACCTGTGGACAATCTCTGGGGATAGTACCCAGCTGTACCAGGTGCTCATGAACCTCTGCGTGAATGCCCGCGATGCAATGCCCAACGGTGGCACGCTGACCCTGACCGCAACCAACACGCACATCGACCAGCCCACCTCCCCCTTGCATGCTTACCTAGAAGCCAAAACGGGCCCCTTTGTCAAGTTGACCGTTAGCGACACAGGTAACGGCATCCCTCCCGAAATTCAAGACCGCATTTTTGAACCCTTTTTCACCACCAAAGAACCTGGGAAAGGCACGGGATTAGGGCTTGCCACCGTCGTGGGCATCATCAAAAGTCACGGCGGCTTCATTGACCTCACCAGCCAGGTGGGGCAAGGCACGACCTTTGAGGTATATTTACCCGTTGCCGTCATGCCCGAGGTGCTAGAGGTCAGCGAACCACAAACACCCCTGGGGAATAACGAGCTTATTTTGGTGGTTGATGACGAAGCGGCCATCTGTGAAACAACCCGAGCCGCCCTAGAACTCCACGGCTATCGCGTCCTCACTGCCCAGAACGGCCAACAAGCGATCGCCCAGTATCGCCAGCATCACCCAAGCCTGACCGCTGTCATCATGGATTTATTAATGCCCGCCATGAGCGGCAGTGCTACCATCCAAGCGATTCAGGCGATTAATCCCCAGGTTCCCGTCATTGCCACCAGCGGCCTCCTGCGCAGCCAGCAGCTAACGCCAGAGGTCAGCAAAGCCGTCCATGCCTTCTTGACCAAACCCTTCACCACAGAACAGCTGTTGAACACCCTGCAACAGGTTCTCTAGGGGCCTAGCTTTGAGCTTTGTTCCATCAATAGATAATTTTTAAGATATTTTTTCTACTTCACAAAAAATCACCTTAAAAGATCCGCGTTTTTTATCAGGGTGCGGCAAAATTAAAACATAAATAGATGAGTCAAATCATCGATAGCAGAAGTTTAATATTGCTATCCTGAGTAAGTAATTCATGGGGGTATTGGGCGGGGGACAAAGCCCATAGCCACATTGCTTGACCTAGTTTTGGAATTGTGGCAACGATAACTACATTTGTCTGTGGATCGTGCTTTGCAGCAATAGCGCAATGTATCTATTTCCTGTGATTGGGCACTGACCCTGTATAAATTTGGAGGAAAATCCCGAATGCGCTGGCAAATGGGACGACGCAGTCAAAATATTGGTAACTGTCCCTGGCATCTGACGAAGATTGGTTGTTTCAGCCATTTCAGGTCTAAAGACCGCTCAAAGTAGAAGCTGAAACCCTATTAAACTCGTTGAACACTAAGCTCAATATGAGTTCCAGGGACGGTTACAAATATTGAAGATCGGCGCGGCGCGGGGTCATCCCCACGAGTTGTGGCAGGCGGTGGCATCGGCGTACTGGTTATTGCCTTGATTTCTTTGGCTTTGGGGATTGACCCTTCCGTGGTTCTCGAACAGGCTACGGCTCCACCTGCAAATTCTCCCTCACAGACCAACCTGTCCACCGCCCAAGAGGATGAACTAGCCGACTTTACGTCAGTGGTGCTCGCCGACACCGAAGATACCTGGTCAGCCATTTTTCAGCAGATGGGCAGCACCTACCAAGCCCCCAAACTCGTCCTGTTTACGGGGGCAGTTGATTCTGCCTGTGGCTTTGCCCAGGCGGCAATGGGGCCGTTTTATTGCCCAGGCGATCGCAAGGTCTACATAGACCTCAGTTTCTTCCAAGACCTGAAGACGCAGCATCAGGCCCCCGGCGACTTTGCCCAGGCCTACGTGGTGGCCCATGAAATTGGCCACCATGTTCAGACGTTGCTTGGGGTGTCCCAAAAAGTGAATGCGGCCCAGCGTCAGGTCAGCCAAGTTGAAGCCAACCAGCTTTCCGTGTTGCAAGAGCTCCAGGCAGACTGCTTTGCCGGGATTTGGGCGCACCATGCCGATCGCACTCGCCAGGTTCTTGAAACTGGCGATATTGAAGAAGCCCTCCAGGCTGCCAGCCAAATTGGCGACGATCGGCTACAGCAGCAGTCTCGGGGCTACGTTACCCCTGAAAGTTTCACCCACGGCACTTCTGCCCAGCGGGTGCGTTGGTTTCGCCAGGGACTCCAAGCTGGTAGTTTAAAGCAGTGCAATACCTTTGCTGCTCAACGGCCCTAGACCTGTTGTCCAGCGTTGAGCTGGACGGTACGTCCGAAATCAGTCTGTGTACCCCTTGATCGAGTGACGATCTCAAATGTTTTGCGGAGCAGTGGCGAATTAATCATGTGGCAAAAATCCTTGGTCTGGAGCGTCTTAGGGACGATAGCCAGCTTTGCTCTGGTCGGATGTGGCGGGACAAACGCCTCGGATTCAACCACCGTTGACTCTAATCAGGCTGATGCTCGAACCGTCAATTACACCTGTAAGGGTGGCCAAACCTTTCGGGCCGAGTTTGTACCGGGTCAAGTTACGGTTGATCTGCCGGATAAGAAAGGGGTGATTTTGGCCTTAACCCCTTCCGGTTCTGGGCCAAAGTACAGCAATGGCATTATCTCTGTCACAACGGCAGGCGATGATGCTGTCGTTACAGAAACGAATGCCATATTACTTGCAGACTGCACCGCAACTGCGGGTAGCCAAGAGGCTCCAGAAAGTTAAGGGTTGAGACTAAGGGTTGAGACTTAATGCGGGGTTGTTGCTGCACTTTTCCGGATTGATGGGTGATTTCCCCCCACGATGATGTCTGAGGGCATGTGCCGCAATATTTAACCTGAGGGAGGTGACATCACCCGGTAAAATGTGGCCATGAATCAGCAAGAGCTTGATAATGATTGGTCTCGCGTTCAGGAAATGTTCGGCAGCTTTGCGCGACCCCAGCGGATTGCCCATGAAGCAAGACTTGCCTATGCAGAAAGTGGCAGAGGAGCCGTTTTTTTCTATCTGGCTCAGCAGCAGTCTGTCCTAACCTATGCCACGCCAGAATGGATCACGGAGAGTATTCAGCACAGCACCTTCCAATCCGGGTTATTAAAGGCGATCGCCAGCTATAATCCGGCCACCCAAGCGATTGTTTTAGTCACCTTCGACGATATTTTTCTGAGTCCCACCCTTGACTACAGCTGGTTTGGGGTCACCCTTGTGGATAGTCCGTAAATGTCCAATGCATCTCCAGACCTAAAGCGTAAAGACCCAAAGGGTAAAGACCTAAAGGGTAAAGGTAAAGTCATTGATCAGCATCCCTGGTACCCAGCTACCGCCTAAGGAGCGCGCTTCGTAGGTATCGACATCGGCCAGAAACGCAGCAGTATCGGTGACGGCCTCTAGGTTTTCGCCCCAAAACCCATAGAGGCTGTCGTCAAACCGCAAGTCCTGAATGGGGGCAACAATTTCACCCCCTTCCACCCAGAAGCAGGCATACCGAGTCATGCCCGTGATCCGCCCCCCCACGCGATCGCTCCAGTTTAGGTAGTGTAGGTTTGACAGATACAGCCCTGTCCCCAGACGCTGTAAAATATCTGCGCGATTGAGTTGTCCGGGTGCCACCTCTGGAGCACGAAGGCTTTCGCCGCCGTTGGCCGCATTACTAGAGAGGCCATATTCCTTGGCGCTGCGCGCATTCACCAAGGTATTCACCAGTTGTCCGGTCGCAATAATGGGCAATTCTGCGGGTGCAATTTCGCCGAGTAGGTTAAAGCGCGGCACCGTCCCCCGACTAAAGTTTTCCTTGAGGCTAAACAACGGCGACAGGGATTTTCCTTCCCTGAGCTTAGCCAGGGCACTCCCGCCCTGGCGCATTGACGCTTCACTCACAGCGCCCCAAGACAGCATCCCCACCAGTTCTCCCACCGCTGCGGGCTCTAGATAGGTGCGATAGCGCCCCGGAGTGATGGGTTTAACCGGACGCTCTAAGATGTGAAGCTGGGCCTTAGACTGCTCAATTTGAGCCGCGATCGCCCCAGAGTCCCATTCCTGTCCGGCCAGGGTCTCCTTTACGGCCTTCTCGGCTGGCGTAATCATGGAATAGTCTAAAAAGAACGTCTCGGTGGCAAACCAGTGACGCTGTCCAGCGGAATTGGCGTTCGCGCGCAAAATTGGCCCAGCCGCATAGATGCCCGTGAAGTCCACCCCCTGTACAAGGGGCAAAATGGCATCCGGAGCCATATCCGGGGCCAGCAACTGTCCGGGATACACTTCATGGGTAGACCCATGATTTTCTGGCAGTACCGTATAGGGATCCACGGGCAACTGCGGCAACTCTTGACGCAGCTCACGCAGGGTATCAATGGCGGCGGGACTGTCTAGGTCAAGCTCTCCCGTGAAAGGGAAGGTGGCGGTTGCCGTACGCTGGTGATGGGTGAGCCAGAGGGTCAATGCGCCGTCACAGACGGTGCCGGACTGACGCACCTTACCGTTGTTCAACCGCATAAAGTGGCTTTGCTCCCCAGCCAGATCAATAGAGAGATGTTCTGCTGGGTCTAAGTTATTCAGAAGTAAGTCACAAAGCTGGTTAAAGGTCTCTTCCCACTGATCGCAGAGGCTCATGCGGCGCCTCCAAACACTTCAATGTTGGTGAAAGCGCAGACCGGAGAAGCATGACCCACCCGAATACATTGATTGGGTTCCCCTTTGCCGCAGTAGGGGGTGCCATATTTCTCAAAGGTGCTGCGATCGCCCACTTTCACCAGGTTGCGCCAAAACTGATTGGTCACGCCTCGATAGTTGGGGTTTCGCAGCACTTTGGTCAGTTTACCGTTCTCAATCTGTCGGGCATATTCACAGCCAAACTGGAACTTATTGCGATAGTCATCAATGGACCAGGAACGATTAGACTCCATGTAAACACCAGACTCAATTGAGCCAATGATGTCCGCCAGCGTTGAATTTCCCGGCTCTAGGTTTAAGTTGGCCATGCGGTCAATTGGCGGACGGTTCCAGGAGGTGGCGCGGAAGTTTGCGACTCCAGGCACCTTAGCGCGGGCCTGACTTTCAAGGCTGCCGAGACCCCGCAGCAACAGCCCTTCCTGAATCAGATACTCACGGGTGGCGGCTAACCCAGCGTCATCAAAAGCATAGCTGGCTAGCTCTCCGGCTACGGTGGGGTCAAAGGTCACGTTCATGAGGGATGAGCCATACTGTAGCGTGCCAAAGTCGGAGAGTTTAACAAAGCTTGACCCAGCATAGTTTCGCTCATCTCCCAAAATGCGGTCGATTTCCAGAGGATGTCCAATACTCTCGTGAATTTGCAGCATCATTTGATCCGGTGCCAACACCAAATCAGTGGTTGTTGTCGGACAATCTACCGCCGAGAGCAAGGCAATGGCCTGCTCGCCAATTTGCTGGGCGCGATTGAGCACCAGTTCCGGTTCAAAAACCTCCGCCCCTGCCTGATAGCAGCGGGCCAGCATCCCGTTATCCGTGCGTTTCTGCACCACAGAACCATCCTGAGCAGTGGCAGCATAGTCCGTTGCCACAAAAGCATACCGCTGATAGACATCTGACCCATTGCTGCTGACAAACCGCTGCTCCGTTTCCACGGTTTGAGCCATGGCGCTGGCTCGGACAATCTGGTCAGACACCTTCAGTCGATCGCACACCTGCGTCATCAGCCCCACCAGGTCAGACACCGAGATTGTATCTAGCGATCGCTCATAGGGTGAGGCATAGGTACCGACTGCCTTGGGTCGCACCGCTGGTGTAAACCGATGCAGGTTCCAGCGGGCCGTCGCGATCGCCTGCCGATGAGCCTGCTCGGCCGCTAACTGAACGCTCGCCGCATCCAACCGATTGGTCGCCGCATAGCCAAATTGTCCATCGGCCAGCACTTCCACCATCACTCCGGCACTGCGCTCTCGATGATTCGATTGCGGATGCCCATCCCGGACAGAACGAGTGCTACTCACCTCCGAAACTTGCCGCAGCCCTACCCACTCGACTTCCAGATCTAGCTGATCTAAGGAGCGTTGCAAGTCAAATTCCATCGTTATCCTTCGGGCGATCGCCTGTTGACAGGTATGGGCTAGTGTAGCGTTTTGCCCCAGCTATTTGCACACAGACCCGCCAACCCAATATCTCTCGCGTGGGTGATGGCAATTTCCCAATCCGGCCATAGGATGAGAAGGTGAGATAAAGTCATAAATGTAATATCGTATTCACAGTTTTAGAAGCTGGCTTCTACACAGGTTTTTTTGATCTGAGCAGTTCACCACTGCTATTGATTTAGCGAAAATCCTGACAACGTAAGCGTTTCAAACCTTGTTCACTGGAGCGTAATAAGCGAATCCCGCCCAAGTGGGAACTCGAATGTGCTCCAAACCTGGAATTCTCTTTTCTGTCCTATTGTCTGTTTAAGTTTGTCAAGTTTGGGTATTTTCCCGGATGTGATCCAGACGCAGGATGTCGTAGAGTACTGCTATCGAAAAGATCAATCCCATTATTGTCAGTCAAACAGAGCTGTAATGAATATGAGTCTTGTGCGGGGAACCCTGTCAAACCTTTCAGGTCGTGACGTTAACAGAGCTTTCGGTGATGTACTGGAAGCGATCGCACAGAAGTACCGACAGTCTAAAATCAGAAAGGCCAAGACTCACCGTTACTTAACGGCAAACATGGGACGAGATTTTGTTATCGAACCTCTTGATGAAAAAGCAGGCATCTTTGTCATGACCTCCCAACGCCCCGGTGTTCAAGCTGGAGACTGGATCACCATCAAGAGTGGCAGCACTGAGAGCTGCTATCAAATTTTAGAGATCGAGCATTACGGCGATGATGCACCCGATATGTGGATGGGGAAGCTAGCTCTTAAATGAACGAACATCGCAAAACGAATTCTTTGTAGAATCGGTAAACGCTACAAACAGCTGCCAAAGCGCCAGCACTACAAACTTTGGGATTGTGGTTATGTATCTTTTCCAGAGGCGCTTGGGCTCCTGAAGCAGCCGATACAGCCACTCTAGGCCAGCCTGCCGCATCCAAGCAGGAGCATGTCGTTGAATTCCAGCATAAATTGGGAAAACGCCTCCCAAACCAATCATCACCGCATTAATTTTATTTTTGTGGCGGGCCATCCAGCGTTCTTGCTTGGGGCACCCTAAGGACACAAAGACAATCCCAGCACCGCTCTCATTAATCTTTTGAATCAGAACTTCATCTTCCTCCGGCACAAACTTACCGAAGGGGAGGGGTTCCATCCCAGCAATTTGGAGGGCCGGGAACTCCTGCTGTAGTCGATTCCGCATCCGCTGTAAAATCTTGCGCTGAGAACCCACAAAAAAGACAGACAGGTTTTTCTCAGAAGATTGCTGACAAAGCGAGAGCAATATATCCATACCCGCCACTCGATCCTGCGATCGCAGCCCCAATAGCTTCATCATCCAGACCAAGGGCATACCGTCAGGTGTCACCATATCAGCGGACTGCAGGAGAGACAAAAACGGTGCACTCCGACTCGCCTCTACCAGCATGTGGGTGTTGGCAACACAGACAACTCGGCTACAGCGCTCTATTGCCCAGCCTGTAATGGTATCGATCTGCGTCTGAAAGGGCAGTGCTGTCACCGGGGAACCAATAACTTTTACTCTAGGCTGAAAATAGTAATTATGATTCATTTTTGTACTCTACTATCTGGTAAATCACGCTAGGTTATTGATATTTCTCAAGATTTTCCTACGAGCAAATATAAAGTTTCGAGATAAATATAGACCTACAGTCGAGTCTGTCGCTCCAAAAAATCTAACACGATAAGCATAGATCCATGACTCTAAAAACTTTCACACGTTTCTCTATAACACAGAATTCAAGACTCAATCTGTTTACCTAAACTTCAGCTGATGCCGTTCAAGAGACGATCTGATTTCAGCGAATACATCAACCCCTGCAAAGCATGTATCCTCTAACCACAATCAATGAGCTGCCTGAATCAGGGTTACCCTCTCAGGGCTTCAGACAAGTCAGCAAACTCAACGGTGATCGTTACTGCCGATAGGACGAGAACACACTTTCTTAGAGTAAGACGCACGTCTTAACTAAAGCTCTTGAATAGAGCACCGTCTAGATTAACCTGATCTTAGTAATCGGGTATTCTACCGTCTGTAGTATTGTGTGGGTCTTATTTGTCTGATTTGTCAGCTATCACCAAGATAAATGGCACCAGGCCCCAATAATGGCACTGATTGCGGAAAACGTTCTTCCATGATGCTGCTCATGCTGCCCAGATGACGGTCGTTGCCACAATTTCAGAAATACGTCGTAGCTTGGTTCAATAAATTAAATTATGTAGATGTAGCGTCCGAACAGTACCCAGTTTTTAACAAGGGCAGGAGAGTGATCGTTAAATCTATTTTGATTCTCTGGGCATAGCTCGCTAAGTTCGCTATCGCACTTTCAGGATATTCTTTTGAGGAAATAAATCGAATGAAACGAATCGACCAATTTAAGGAGCTTTTCTTTCTTCCGCTTGAGCATGGCCAGCGGTACGCTGCCGATTAAAGGCTTCTCTGGGAAGTTGGTAGATAGCTTCCTGGATAAATATTTTGACGAATTCGTCACGTCGATTCAGTTCAAACTGTCGCTGAACCATGCCAGAAATACCGCCGTCGCCCCAGTCTTGATCATTGCGGAAATATTCAATAAAGCTTTTACCCGCAATTCGAGTTAGGTAAGCTGCGCTTAAACTCTGAATACTCTTGCCCACCACATACCCACCGACACTGAGTTCTAGGGCCGTTGTGACAAGCTCAATGGCACCCGCTAAAATGCCCAAGCCCCCCAGAGTTTTCGCAAGGGATAAGGCTAATTCCTTCCCTCGCGCCAAGTTAATTTCACAGCCATAAACCTGACCCAGATCAACCACCATTTGGGCATTCACGGCTGCAGTGGCTAATAGGTCAACCACGGGTAGAGGGGTGACCCAAATGGCACCTGCACCAATCCACTGAAAGCGATTGACCAGGCGCTCGGCTTTGATGCGACGCTGTTCGTCAATGAGTTCACGGACATTGTCGCCGAGGCGCTGTGCCTGAAGCAGGATGTTGTCAGCCAGAAGCTCATCCCCTTCGGTCTGCAAAATATGGGCTAAGCGACGAATCAATGGCACCAGCACTGGGGCTGAGGCGACCGCTTGATTGGGCTCCAGCAGCACTGGTTCTGGTCTAGCCGCGATCGCCACAATATCTCGGGGATCCAGTCGCCCTGCGGTGCGTTCCCGCAAGCGCTCCAATACAGCTTGCACGTCATCATCTGTGTAGCGGTCAGTTTTGTTGAGCACTAAAATTAGACGTTTGCCGATGGTTTCTAGACGTTCTAAAACTAAAAATTCTGATTGCGTGAGATCGGCATCGACCACAAACAGCAATAAATCGGCTTGGGTGGCGAGTTCGCGAGCCAGCTGTTCCCGTTCTGTCCCTGCAACGCCGACTTCTAGTAATCCGGGCGTATCGGTGATAAACAGCTGTCGATGGATGCCCTTGAGATCAAAACGGTAAGTTTCACCAACGGTAGTTGTTCCTAGGGTGGGACTCACTTCCCCAGCCACTCGCCCCAGTAGGGCATTCACCAATGAGGTTTTGCCCGCTGAGCCTGTGCCAAACACCACGATACGCAGCTCTCGCCGCTGTAGATCCTGGGCAACCGCTTGCGATCGCGCCAGCAGGGCTTGCTGAGCCACTCGATCTTGAATCTGGTCAACTTGACGTCTAACGGCCTGGAGGGCTTGGTCGGCCACTGCCGTTTTCTGATCCGATAGTTCCGGGGGGGCTGAACGCTGCTTGCGGGATTTGCCTGAGCGGCTAAACAACCAGCTGTAGTAGACCAGCACTGCAACGAGCAGCAATAGAAGGAAGACCAACAAGCCCACCAAAACATTTGCCAATAGGGGCGAAGCCCCCACTGCAACCGAACGATAGAGCTGTGTGAGCGTCAATACCAACCACAGCATCAAGCCCAAGATAAGGCCGAAACCCAGTACCAGAAAGATAAAACGAGTACGGCGAATCACGGCAACTAGGGGAGATACTTTGCAATTTGAGTGAGAACGGGCAAACTCAAGGTTTGACGTTTCCACAGCCGAAACATCAACCAGAAAGAAGTGACAAAGTAACCAGAGGTCAACAGGCTGTTAAACAAGAGTGCCGCAATCTGAGGATTCACTGTAGGTTCACCGCTGGGGGCACCTGCAAGATTCAACACACCACTGCCTGCGATCCAGGCAAGTCCTAATGCAATCGCCAGCCGACTGACAGCCCGATGCTGGCGATCGCTTTTACTTTGGGAAATTGTCCAGGCAGCGGGCACCAGGCCAAAAATCGGCACCAGGTATAAATACATGAATAGCCTGCCCAGGGTCGGTTCGTTGATGGCATCGCGTAGGTTCTCCACTGGGCTTCACTCCTGGATCTGCATGAGTTGACGACACTCCTGTCCGTTATTGTGCCCGCTGCATCATTAACCCACAACATTTTCTTTATTTTAGGTCGCGCTGCGATCTCAGCTTCAGCCTGCATGAATTTGATTTTGGGTGAGCAAGACCTAGAAACGGCATCCGCCGCTGAATTGCAGGAACGGATCAGGAGTGTAACCGTTCGATGTTGCACGGCACAAATTACCCCAGATCCTGCGGGAGAAGCATTCTGGCCTCAAACCAGGACTCAATCGAGCCGTGAGCGCAGTCCAGTTCCCAACCTTAAATGATGTTTGGGAAAACGATTTATCGCACAAGTTGACCCAGCACAATGGTCATAGAACGCACCGAACGCTCCAGCTCTGGCTTGACAGATATTTCTTGAGATGAGGTATCCCCATGACCCCTAGCGAGTCGCCCCCCAGATCAAAGTCACGGTTGCGGCTTTTACAGCGCTGGTTTGCCCAGAATTTGGGCGTGCATCAGGCACGCAAAGAAGAAATTTACTGTGATCTGCTGCAATCTGTCACCCTTCAGGATGTGAGCTACTGGCTACAGGTACTCTTCTCGGCAGGTATTGCCACCCTAGGACTGGTGCTCAACAGTCCCGCCGTCATTATTGGTGCCATGCTAATTTCACCCCTCATGGGGCCAATTCTGGCCAACGGTCTGGCATTCGCCGTTGGAGATGTGGTTCTGGCCGTGCGGGCAATTGTCAGTTTGGGGCTGAGCTGTGGCATCGCAATTATTTTTGCCTGGATTCTCATTGCCCTCATGCCCTTCAAGGAAATCACAGCCGAAATTCAGGCTCGCATCAGCCCCAACCTTTTAGATTTGGTCGTCGCGCTATTTTCCGGTGCCCTTGGCGCGGTGATGACCAGCAAGCAGTCCAAAGGGGTAGCCACCTCTATCCCAGGAGTAGCGATCGCCGTCGCCCTGATGCCACCGCTATGTGTGGTGGGTTACGGCATGGGGTTAGCGGTCAGCCTGGACTTGATTACGGGGCTCAAAACAGCCTTTGGCGGCGGGCTGCTGTTTATTACCAACATAACAGCCATTACCCTGACCGCCATGCTGGTCTTTTTACTGCTGAATATGGGAGCAGGTGCCATCACGACACAGGCACGAAAATGGCACCAGGAAGATCCTGAAAGCGCCTGGATCCAATCATTGATCGGCCAGCTGCCTATTACCCAAAAACTCCGCACCATCGGCAGCTTGCGCAGTCGGCTCATCATTATCTCCATTCCCATTCTGGTGCTGCTGATTCCCTTGAGCCAGTCCTTGGCGCGCCTACAGCGACAAATTACCGCGAAACAGACTGAGAACCAGGTGTTACGCGAAGCTCAATTCCTTTGGCAGTCAAATTTTGATGTTTTGGCGGAAGGGCGTCCCCGTTCTTTTATCAGCAGTCTTTCCAGTTCGATCAGCCCCGAAGGACAGCTGGCACTCCAGATGACTGTGTTTACCAGCAAAAGCTACTCAGAAGCCGAAAAACAGCAGTTCCAAACCCAACTGGCCCAGAAACTGAACCGAACCGCAGATGACATCACCTTGACCCTGATTGAAATTCCGACCACAACGAACGAACTGATTGTGCAAAGGTCTGAGCAAAGTGCAGTTACAGCCCTACCGTCTCCCCAACCGCTCACGGTGACCGAAACCCAATCCGCTTTTTTTCAGACTGTTTCTAGTGCGCTGCAATCTCTAGCACTGCCGCCTCCCGCAGAACTGCTTGACTATAACGTCTCCGTGCGTGCCGATCAGTCTCTCACCCTGAACCTGGCTTATTTAAGTCCGCGCAATATCTCGGCGGATGCTCAGGCTGTTATGGAAAGTGAAGTGCGCAATCGGCTAGCGGTGCCCACTTCACGGGTGAGGCTAACCCGCATCCCACGCCAGCCCAGCGCCCTCCGTTTTGAATCTAACCGAGGCGTATTGCCCCCTCAAAGTCAACAGATTTTGGATCAGGTGGGCCGCTGGATGCAACAGTATCCGACCCTACAGCTGTCGCTACAGGCAGAGGTCGAAAGCACCCTTCTGCCCTCGATTCGAGAAGGTCAGTCCCTCCCGTTGGCCCAGACGCGATACCAGTCGATTTCAGCCTATCTAACCACCAGCTGGCAAATTGCAGGCGATCGCATCCAGTCAGACCAAACCCCCAGAATAGCGTCCGATCAGCAGCCTAAAGTCAACCTAACATTCAGGGTTGACCCAGAATCCGTCAAATTCAATTTCACGTCCCCCGACTTAATATCACCGAGTCTCTTCAATCCTGAGCCTACAGTGCCGACACCTTGAGCTGAGCGGGCTGGTTGAGCGGGCCTTCTAACCGGAGACGATCGTTGGCATGGAGATGGCGCACAATTTTATAAACCGTCTCGATGCGATCGCCTGCATTCGCTTTGACGGCTAGGTCGGGCAAGAGCAAGGTTCCGTTTACCTGCTGCACCGTCTGCAACACGGTTGTTTGGAGCGCTAGGATACTCGAAGCCGCTTTTTTCCCTGCCTCAACACCGGGTTGATGGTACGCATTAATGCCAATCAGAGAAGCATACAGACCCACGGCCCGCTCATAGACGGCAATTAAAGCCCCGACGGTCGTCGGACTGACGCGAGAGACCGTCACCGTGATCGAATCTCGGCCATTGTCGTAGAGCGCTTCTCGGGTTCCCTGCAAGAACCCCGACAAGAAATCACCAGAGGTCACGTCAGGTTCAATCTCTAAAGAAGGGCCAGAGCGATCTTCAAGCACTTCAATGAAGGTCGCAAAAAAGTTTGGCAGGCCATCGCGCAGCTGCTGCACATAGGCATGTTGATCCGTTGAGCCCTTGTTGCCGTAAACCGCAATTCCCTGATGCACCAGGTTGCCCTGCAAATCCCGTTCTTTCCCTAACGATTCCATCACCAGCTGCTGGAGGTAGCGACTAAACAGCAGCAGGCTATCTTTATAGGGCAGCACCACCATATCCTTGAGCCCTTTGCCCTCTCCCGCCACATACCAGGCCATTGCCAGCAGCGCGGCGGGGTTTTGACGCAGGTTGGGGGTGCGGGTGGCCACGTCCATTTGACGGGCACCTTCGAGCATGGCACGAATATCAATACCCTGAAGGGCTGCGGGGAGCAGGCCTACCGCTGACAGTTCCGAGGTACGGCCCCCCACCCAGTCGTGCATGGGGAAGGTCGCCAGCCAGCCTTCGGTCTCCGCCAGCTTTGCCAGGTTGCTGCCGATGCCAGTCACGGCAACCGCATGTTCGGCAAACTTGAGGCCGCGATCGCGAAAGCTTTTTTGAACTTCCAGCATGCCGTTGCGGGCCTCGGGGGTACCCCCCGACTTAGAGATCGTGATCACCAGGGTTGTCCCCAGTCGCTCCTGCAGCTGGGTCAACACGCGATCAATGCCTGCTGGATCGCTGTTGTCTAAAAAGTGGATGTTCAGGGCCGGATACAGCGGCGCAAGCGCTTCAGCCACAAACTGAGGGCCGAGGGCCGAGCCCCCAATCCCAATGGATAAGATATCGGTGAACTTGGTCGCCCGCGGGGGGTGAACGGTGCCAGCGTGAACCTTTTGCACAAAGGTTTCAATGGCCGCCAGCGTGTCGGTGATATCGGCCTGGAGTTCCGGCGTGGGGGCGAGTTCCGGTGCGCGCAGCCAATAGTGACCCACCATACGGTTTTCATCCGGGTTGGCGATCGCCCCTGCTTCCAAGGCCTTCATGTCAGCGAAGGCCTGGGTAAACTTCGGGTCTAGAGCCATCACGTCCGCATCTGTGAACCGCATGCGGCTGATGTCCACATAGAGCCCAAGGCCCTCGTGATAGTAAAGCCAGTCTTGATAGCGTTGCCAGAGTTCTGCGGCGTCCATAACCATTCCTGAGCGCTAATGGTCTAACCATACCCTGTTCCCTAGGCGATCGCTATCGCTTTTGATACGGTTGTCGGGAAACTAGCGCTGGCGGAAAGCGGCGAAGGGGTAAAAACCCGAAAGTGCCGTTTCGGTTCTCCGGGGAAAGCCTGTATGAATACCGCAGCGAGTGGGGAATTTTCGACTCTCCGGGTCGTTAAAACCGCCTTTGATCCGGCAGGATTTTCCCTAGGATAGGGGTCATAAGCACAGCGTGATTTAAGCGACTGAGATTGACGAGGAGAGGTTTTATGACGTTAGTACACTGGCATCCCTGGCAAGATATGGATAATTTGCAGGCAGAACTCAATCAATTGTTCTACGGCCCATCATCAACGCAAGCCAAACGGTCACAGGCAGCCGCTTATGTTCCAGCAGCGGAACTCACTGAGACAGAAGATGCCCTGCTTCTAAAACTCGAACTTCCTGGTTTTAACGCTGAAGACCTCGAGATTGAAGTTACGGCAAAGTCGGTTTCAGTGAAGGGCGATCGCAAAGCTGAGGCGATCGCAGAAGCCACGGGTCTGCGCCGCAGCGAGTTCAACTATGGCCGCTATGAACGGGTGATTGCGTTACCCAAACGGGTTCAGAATACTCAGGTTCAAGCAACTTACAAGAACGGGATCTTGGCCCTGACGCTGCCTAAATCTGAAGAAGAGAAAAACAAGGTCTACCGCGTGCAGCTCGCTGATACTGATGCTGCCACAACCCTACAGACAGACGCTTAAGCTTCTGTAGATAAGGTGAGGGCTACCCTAAAGGTGGCCCTTTTTTTGCGCTTGATTCAGGTGCGGTGTTCCCCCATCGCTAACCATCACTGCCTCAGAGCCCGAGGAGTGCAGTGGCTGGGTCAAGCCATATCTCTCTATCTCCAACCCTCATGAAACAGCAGACTGACATGAAATTTCCGGCATGGTTCCAAGTTGTGGGGGTGTTGGGTGCCCTGTTTGTGGGTTACTTGCTGGGTTACTTGCTGGCCTACTTGCCAGGATTCCATGTCCCCGTTGCCCAAAGCCTCCACCACTGGCAGCCAACGCAAACCCTTCGGACAGCTGCGCCCCTGCAAGTGACAGGCATCGGCTGGGCCGGCACCCGCACGCCCTACTTTACAGAAACCGTCACGTTTTTCCAGGAGGTGCTACAGCTACCCCTTACCCTCGAAGGCACCGAGTTTGCTGAGTTTACCCTGCCCAGTGGTACCCGGATTGGGGTGTTTGCGGCCCCTCCACACCCTTTCCGCGCTGCTCTCCCCTCTACTTGGCGGACTGGGGCAGATCGTGAGACATCCGCCGAGGCCCAATTTATGACGGGGCCGATGCTGGAATTTCAGGTCCCCGATGTCGACCAGGCGCGATCGCAGCTAGAAGCTCAAGGCGTTGTATTTATCGGGGAAGTCCAGCGAAATAAAACCGCTGACATGGCCTGGACTCAGTTTTGGGGGCCAGACGGGTACCCCTACGGTCTGACCAGTGCGCCCATCATCCCCCAGGAGCGAACCCAGGAGCCAGTGACTGATCCTGCATCACCCATCAAGGCAAATCGGTAATGTCGCCAGGGTGACGGCAGCGTATCTGCGTATCTGTCACAATAAAGTATCCATACAGTTATTTACGTCAACAGCAACCTGAGCGATATTGCCACACTCGATTCAAGGGGTGCCCAACACCCTTGGCAGGCACAGCGATCGCTCTCAAGCTAGACTACGCAGCGATTGACCTGTACCGTTTTTCCTTTCAAGAAGGGATTAAGTCTCGTGAATAACCCCTTGTGAAAGTTGCATCCGAGATCAGGGGTTGATATACCGGAAATAGGGGCAGTTCTGCTGGCTTAGAGCATCGTTAAAGCAGGCTATCAAAACGATTCACCATGAGCATTTCCAAGACGGTCTCCAAGCCGCTGTGTTGTCGGATTCAGGTCAAGCAGGTTGTAGCGGCGCTGTTGGGTGGGCTCATCGTCCAACCGTTATCGGTTCCCAATGCTCAATATTTAGGCTGGGCACCCTGGCTGTCCGTCTCACCAGTCGCGGCCCAGACATCCTTTCATCCGGATCATCCCGGCCAGAATATACCCGCAAAAACTCAGAACATACCCGAAAAAACTACGACTCCGACAACTGAGCAGGATCCCTTAAGGAGCCCTTATCCCATCCCTTGGTCACCCATTTGGGAACATCAGGCTAAAGCCAGCAGCAGTGGTCAGCCCATCACCTGGCACTATACGAGCCCACCGCTACAGTCGCCAGATGGTCAGCTTCAGGCTATTTCTAAGATAGAGGTTTATCTGCAACCTGACTTTAGAGAAAGCCATATCCTGAGCCAGGTTTGGGTCAAAAATCAAGCGGGGCAAACCGTGGAGACTGTTCTGTCCTCCATGCACCTTGGCGAGAGCCGCGTCAGCGAAACCGCCGCCCGACATTTACCTGGCACTGTATCGATGCTGGTACCCGCAGCCTGGTCAGACGACAGCCAGCACTTGCTGCTGCGACAGTTTGAAGCCTTGTTTGGTTCAGATATTGCGTCTGACTATGGCATCGTCTGGGATCGATCCCAGGGCTCTACGCGCACCTTTGCCCCGGAACCCATTAACTACGACACCGCCACGCTACTCGGCTGGAGCCGCAATCACCCCGACCAAGTCCTATTTTCCACTTCTATCATGGGAGATAGTCGCGAACAGCTCTTGGCGGTCAATTTTCAGGGGCATACGGTTGCGTCACCGGGCGATCGCCCCTTGATTGTGCAGCAAACGCAGCACATCCAAACAAAGGATCCGCAAGCCCGAAGATGATGGGTCAGCTTTGAGGCGTCAGGTTGAGTTCTGTGACCTGGCCGTCTTTCCCCATGGGTTTAGCGGCTTTATTGTTGGCACTCAGGGTAACGCCACCTGCGTTCCCGGTATAGATATTGATGGTCTTCTGGGCAGTGTAGGTTTTAGACTCACCCTGCTTGAGAATCCCTTCAAAAATCTGTTTCCCATCCAGGGTAATTACCATGTAGGCATCTTTTGTGATGTTCAGCTTTGCCTGGACAGGCGCTGCGGGGGGCTTGGGTTTAGCCGCTGGGCTAGGAGAGGGTTTAGGACTAGCAGCGGGACTGGGCTGAGCATTTTGCGTTGCTGCTGGCGAAGCTTGTCCAGCAGGTTTGCCAGATAGTTCAGCGGTTTGCCGACTCAGCACATAGGACAATGCAGATCCCGCAGCTAAAATCCCCACTAGGTAGAGAGCATACAAATGCCAGGGGCGGACAGCAATGGCGCTCGGGCCACTGGTCTTGGTGGTATCCGCTGTGGCCGCAAAATAACGATTTTTTTCTAGAGGAAGTTGCTCAGACAACTGCACCCCGTCCACCCCTACTGCTTCGCCAAAACGGCGGATAAAGCCACGCACATAGAGGGTTTCGGGCAAGGGCTGCACGTCTCCAGCTTCAATTGCCTCCAGGAAGCGACCCTGAATCAGGGTTTTAGCCGCTACATCTTCAATGGACAGGCCCTTCTGGGTACGCAGATTCCGTAAATGCGCCCCAATTTCAGATAGTTTTTTGACTTGTTCCGGCGTGAAGTTGCGCGAACTCATACTGAGACGTCCTTCTGATTGTCAATGCCACCTTCAACCTTGATGATATGCCGTAACGACCGAATTTCAGAAGCCGATAGCGGACGATGCTGGCCAGCAGGGAGGGGCTGCCCACTGGAATCCCGTAAGGAAAGCGGGCCAATTTTATCACGATGCAGCTGCAAGACCGGATGGCCCAAAATTTTAGCTACTTTGCGAATTTGGCGATTTCGCCCTTCCCAGAGAATAACTTCTAGGGTTGTCGTGCCCGGTGCGCTGGGGGCTGATGTCAAAATTTTCACCTGGGCAGGCATTGTCACTCGCCCGTCCAGAACAACGCCCGCCTGCCACTGGTGCAGGACTTCGGGGCTGGGCTGCCCTTGAACCGTAACGCGATAGGTTTTGGCAATGTGATGGCGGGGATGGGTCAGGGCATAGGTTAAGTCACCGTCGTTGGTGAGTAGGAGCGCGCCCGTTGTCTCCGCATCCAAACGTCCCACCGGATGCAGGCCCATGTGCCGATAGGCGGGGGGCAGCAGGTCAATCACGGTACGCCGTCCCTGGGGATCGTTGCAGGTGGTGACCACTTGAGCGGGTTTGTGGAGCAGCAAGGCTTGCAGCTTGGGCTGATGCGATCGCCTAAGTGCCGCACCATCGACCGTAATTTGATCCTGTGCCAGGTCAGCTTTTTGGCCCAGGGTTGCCAACCGACCATTCAGGCAAACCCGGCCCGCCAGAATCATTTGTTCCGCGTGCCGCCTTGAGGCAATACCCTGTTTGGCAATAATTTTTTGCAGACGTTCTTCCATGCCAAAGCGAAATTAAAGGGGCAGGTGAAGCTGAGCGGCCTGATTAAAGAACTGGCGCGCTAAAACCTGCACTAGCAAAATTGTCGAGAGTAGGGTGGAAAAGGCCAGCATAAACAAAATGAGCATCTGATAGGAGGCTGCATCCAAGGGGTTGACGCCACTCAATAGCTGTCCCGTGATGATGCCAGGTAGCGTCACGACCCCCACGACCATCATGGCATTAATGGTCGGGATCAGTCCGGCCCGAATCGCGGCTTGTTGATAGGTTTGAATTGCCTGTTGGGGGGTTGCTCCCAAGCACAAATGGGTTTCAATTTCATGGCGGTGACTTTGCAACGCTTTCACCAGTCGCTCTCCGGCGATCGCCATCCCATTCATCACATTTCCCAGTACTATCCCAGCCAGGGGAATCAGGTACTGGGGGTCGTACCAGGTGGGGGGGCGCAAAATTAAAGCGGTGGTGTAAAGGAGCGTGATTGACAGACTGGTGAGCAAGGTACTGCCGATGAGCCACAGGGCGTGGGGAATGCCTTTACCAATGCGATTCCGGGTTTCGAGGGTGGCGATGATCACCATCGCACCGATCAGGGCTAGCACTGCCAGGGGCTGCTGCCAGTCAAATACAAACCAGAGCAGGTAACCCACCACCAGGAGTTGCAGCGTGGTACGCACCGTCGCGACCGCCAAACTCCACTCTAGGCCCAGGCGTTGCCAGGCAGATAGGGCGATCGCCAGTCCCATCAGGCCAACGGCACTCATAAAGTCAGTGGGTTGCAGCTGAATTAAGGAGTTCATGGGCAATTGGATGATTTCAACATCTCAAGGTACATTTGAGTCTGTAGCAACAATTGGGTTACAAACAGCCGCCGTTTTGCCATTCCATGACCTGCACTTACCCTACCCACAGTTAGGACACTCCTGAGTGAAACCCATCCCCCCTCTTGACCTTGGGCGTCAACACCAGCCACTGCAAGCAGAACTGAACCAAGCAGTGCAGGCAGTCTTAGACTCTGGCCAGTATATCGGTGGCCCAGCCGTGGCTCAGTTTGAGTCAGACTTTGCTGAGTATCATAGATCAGACCACTGTATTAGCTGCAATTCTGGGACGGATGCTCTCTATCTGGCACTGCGCGCCTTAAAGATTGGCCCCGGCGATGAAGTGATTACCACCCCCTTCACCTTCATTGCCACCGCAGAGGTGATTAGCATGGTGGGGGCCACGCCTGTGTTTGTGGATATTGACCCCCAAACCTTTAATATCAGCCCTGTGGCTGTGCAAGCTGCCATTACCGACCGCACGCGGGCCATTCTGCCTGTGCATCTATTTGGCTGTCCCGCAGATATGACTGCCCTAATGGCGATCGCCCAAGACCATCAACTGTTCGTGATCGAAGACTGTGCCCAGGCAACCGGGGGCACCTGGCAGGGGGAAGCATTGGGCACCCTCGGCCACGTTGGCTGCTTCAGCTTTTACCCCAGTAAGAATTTGGGGGGCTGCGGGGATGGTGGCGCCATCTTAACGCAGGACGCAGACCTCGCGAGCACCCTGCGACTGCTGCGCGATCATGGTCGGCGGAGCGGCTATCTGCATGAGGCCGTTGGGATGAATAGCCGCTTGGATAGCTTGCAGGCTGCTGTGTTAAGGGTCAAGCTCCCACACCTTCAGGACTGGAATCAACAGCGACAACAGGTCGCCCAACACTATCATGAACTGCTCTCCGGCATTCCCGGTATTTCGCTGCCTCAGCCCCCCCATCGACCGAACTGTGTCTGGAATCAGTACACCCTTCGCATTCACCATGATGGCCCGCTCAATGCCCCTCACCCTCGGCGCGATCGCATTCGAGCAGGGCTTCAAGAGCACCAGATTCAGACCATGGTTTACTACCCTCTTCCCCTCCATCGTCAACCTGTGTATGCCAGCCTCAACTACGGTTTAGGTTCACTGCCCCAAGCAGAACAGGCGGCCCTTGAAGTTCTTTCTCTGCCCATGTTTCCAGGGCTGATGCCCAGCGAACAAGAGTACATTCGCGATTGCCTGAAGGACGTACTGTTAACTTGCTGATCACCCCCGTCCGTCAGCACCCGTCCGTCAACACCCGTCTGTCAGCATAGTTACTCAGCGTCCCTGAGCCCTCCTTGTTGTGCCCGAGTTCAAAGTCAGCTGCCCGTCTCATGCTTTAGCGCAGCGTCAGCAAAATACCGACCCCCGCGATCGCCATGATCGAGCCGAACCAGGCGCTGAGGCCTGTCGGTTTACCCATCAGCGCGGCCATTCCCAGAATAAACAGGGGGCTGGTTGTCCCCAGGGTTTGGGCAATGCCAGCCTCGGTATACTTCAAGCTCACCTGCTGTAGCCAGATTCCGAGGTAGGTTCCCAAGAACGAAGCGGCCAGCAAAATTAAGCCCGCTTGCCATGTCCAGGGAGATTCACGCCCCGAGAAGTGGGGAGCAGACAAACGCGGTCGCACCCATAGCCACAGCAACAGAGGCAAGGTTCCCGCCACCAGCCGCAACAGTGCTCCCCACAGGGGCGTAATGGGGGTTGTGGCCAAGGCCGCCCGGGACAGCAACGCACCCGTGGCATTGCTGAAAGCCGCCAGTACAGCAAAGCTCAGCCCTTGTCGCAGGTGCAGTTGCGGTGAAACCTCCCCAAACTGCACCCGTTCCTGAATCACCCAGGCAACCCCCAACAGGGTCAGCGCGATGCCCAGCCAGCCCCACACTGAAACAGACTCTTGGAGAAATATCCAGGCCATGAAGGCCGTGAGCGGTGGAGCCAGAACGCTCAGCAGTGAGGTCAATCTGGCCCCCAAAGCCCGCAAGGCTTCCAGGTAAAACGTGTCGCCGACCGCAATGCCGATCACCCCACTCAGGCACAGGCCCACCAAAGGCCCGAGGGCAACCGTCGGGAACGTCTCTTGGGTCAGGATGAGCGTCAGACTCAGGCAAGCGATGGCAATGACGCCCTTGCCAATGTTTAAGGACAAAGGCGAGATCCGTTGGCCCAGTCGGGCATAGATCACAGACGCGATCGCCCACAGCAAGGCCGCCGCTAGCGCTGCTAGCTCACCCAGCCCAGGGGTATTGCTCCAGACGAAGGTCGCACCTATCAACCCTGAAGCCAACGGGCCGCATCTTTGGCATGGTAGGTGAGAATCAAGTCGGCCCCAGACCGCTTAAATCCGATCAAGGTTTCCAGGACGACCCGTTCCTCATCGATCCAACCATTGAGGGCAGCAGCTTTGACCATCGAGTATTCCCCAGAGACGTTATAGGCCGCCACAGGCAAATGGGACGCCTGCTTCACTTGCCAAATAATGTCCATGTAAGCCAAGGCGGGCTTCACCATCAGCATATCGGCCCCTTCTGCAATATCCAGGGCAATTTCCCTGAGGGCTTCGCGGGAATTGGCTGGATCCATCTGATAGGTACGGCGATCGCCAAATTGGGGGGCAGATTCTGCGACATCGCGAAACGGCCCATAGTAGGCAGAGGCATACTTAGCCGCGTAGGACAGAATCGGAATCTCGGCAAAGTCTGCGGCATCGAGCCCCGCGCGAATGGCCTGTACAAACCCATCCATCATGCCAGAGGGCGCGATGATATCTGCTCCGGCCTGGGCCTGGGAAACGGCTGTTTTTTGCAGCAATTCTAGCGTCGGGTCATTCAGCACCCGCCCGGTTAGATCACCAGTCTCTAAGTAGCCACAGTGACCGTGGGGGGTGTATTCACACAGACAGGTATCCACAATAACGATCAGATCAGGAACCGCTGCTTTAACCGCAGTGGTTGCCTTCTGTACAATCCCACAGTCATGCCAAGCGCCCGTCGCATCGTTATCTTTACTTTCAGGGATGCCGAATAAAATGATCGCTGGAATACCCAGGTCATAGACCTGCTTTGCCTCTTCGACAATTTTATCGACGGAGAGCTGGTAGACCCCCGGCATGGATTTAACTTCAGTCGCAATGCCCGTCCCAGGAACGGCAAATAGCGGGTAAATAAAATCTTGCGGGGTCAGGACGGTTTCCTGTACCATCCGGCGCAATTGGGGCAGACGGCGCAGCCGTCGGGGGCGCTGAGTCGGAAACATCATGATGGACTGGCGTGAGGGTTCGATACGACCAACAATTGCCATCGAAAGCGGGTTGCTGGCTCATTTGCCTTTGATTCTAGTTCAGTTCTGGAAGCCCACCTGAGCCCGAGAAACGGACTGTAATGATTCGTAAGCTTCTCCAGGCTACCGATCGATCAATCCCACAGCACCCCATCGCTAGAGCAGCGCCAGACATTCCAGCTTCAGCCGCTGATTGACCAGGGCATGGGGCTGCACCTCAAGGGCCCGATTAAACGCTTGAATCGCCTCGTGGTAGTTGCCTCGGGCCGCGTGACAAAGCCCTAGCCCGTGCAGGGCACCAAAATGGTAGGGCACTAGGCGCAGCACCGCTTCACAATCGGCGATGGCCTGGGTATATTTTTGCTGGCTGTAGTACAGTACGGCTCGTCGATTCCAGGCTTCGGCAAAGTCTGGTAAATCTTTAATCAAGCGAGTCAGTAGCGCTTCGGCAGCGCCATCTTCTCCAGCCTGCAAGAGATCTTGGCTGCGCTGGAGCTGTTCTAGACCTGCGGCTCCCTTTTGCCAGAACCAGTGTTCCCAGAGGGCCTGGGTGGCGCGATCGCGTAATTCAGAATCGTCACATTTCAAATCGGCCAGCGCCTGCTCTACAGACTTTTTTCCCATTAGCGCCTCCTGCTTACCCTTTACAAATCCTAGACACTAGCCTTTGCGCCAGGGGTCCCTAGATTGATCAGAGAAAAGCCCCAGGAGTGGCCCCAAGATAAGGCCAAACACAAACCCACCCGCATGGGCCCAGTAAGCAATCCCACCACTCTGCATGCCCACATTGACTGAAACATTGAGGCTGGCCACCCCGTAAAAAGCCTGCTGCAAAAACCAAAAGCCGAGAAAAAAG
The DNA here is from genome assembly GCA_964644325.1 of uncultured bacterium. Lineage (GTDB taxonomy): Bacteria > Cyanobacteriota > Cyanobacteriia > Thermosynechococcales > Thermosynechococcaceae > CAZXWR01. Next base: position 14,866 of record CAZXWR010000002.1, on the reverse strand, counting down.
AACGCCGGAATCCGCACGGTCCAGAAGAAAAAGCCCAGGGGAATCAGGGTCAGGACTTCCGCCTGGGGAAACCGCAGGATGTAGGCCCCCATCACCCCAGCGATCGCCCCACTTGCCCCTAAAGAGGGCACGGTTGAATAAGCGCTAAAGAACCATTGGGCTAAGCCCGCCAAGGCCCCACAGGCCAAGTAGAAAAAGAGAAAGCGGAGGTGCCCCAGCTTATCCTCAACATTATTGCCAAAGATCCACATAAACAGCATGTTCCCGGCAATGTGGAGGAAACCGCCATGCAAAAATTGGGAGGTAAACAGGGTGATCCAGGCTGGGAAGGGGAGCCCTGTGGGTTCTCCGAGAAATGAGGCGGTCAGGTCACGGGGGACAATAGCCCAGATGCGAAAAAAAAGCTCTAGCTGCGGCCCTAAGCTCAGCTCATACAGAAAAACCGCAATATTGAGAGCAATGATGCTATAGGTAACAATCGGGACAATCCGAGTCGGATTATCATCACGAAGTGGAACCACGGATGTATTTCTCTACTGCTACACCTAACCGTACACTATCCTCAATTGCGATGTCTTCTTCTTGGATACAGGTTTGACAATGACCGAAGGCGCCCCCGATCGCCAATCATTGACCCAGCGGCGCGTTGTCTTGGTGGGGGGCGATCCCATTTTCCAGCTGGGACTGCAAACCGGATTGGCCTCATGCCCCCAAATTCAGGTGGTGGGTACCGCTGCATCCCCTGCGGCGCTGTGGTCACTTCTAGAGGCGATCGCTCCTCCCGATCTCTACATCCTTGATCTAGATCGGTTGACGGCCCAGGCGGAAGCCACGGTTCAGCTCTGCTATCAGCTCAAAATGCGCTACCCGAATACACCCCTCTTAGGGTTGAGTCAAACTTTGACGGCGGATGTATTGCGGCAGCTTCGCCAAATTGGCGTTCAAGGGGTCTGGCCCAAAAGTACCGCGCTAGAACAGCTCCTGTCCATGATTAATGACCTCGACCAAGGGGCGCTGGTCTGGTCACCGAGCTTGTTTGTGCTCACGCAGCCGCCTCGCACGGCGCAAGGGAACCCTTCTCCCCAGTCCTACCTCGCCCACCTGAAAACTCGCCTGCGCGCGAACGGATTATTCCACCTCCAGACCCGGCAACAGGCCATCCATCAGTGGCTTGCGGATAATTCCCTTACCTGGTGGGAATGGCTGGTCTTAGAGGGCCAACTCCGGGAGGTCAAAGCGGCTCAGCGACTCATTGAGGGGTTGTTGTCTGAGACTCCCGCTGCTGCCACCGTCGATCCTCCAGACCCTGTGCCGCCCCCCATGAGTGCTATCCCCCGCCCCAGCGCGCTAACGGTATCTGGGGCAGGTTCCCTGGTGCCAGATGATGCATTCTTGACGATGAAGTCCGTGCTCCTCGATCGTCTAGTGGCTTTTTTGGCGGTGCCACCCCAGAATTTGACAGGCACTCCCTTCGAGCTGGATATCTTGCGCCCCGATCGCAAACAAGAGCTGCTGCTCACGGTATTGAAGGAAGTGGAAGATCTCTTAGATGAACTGCGGTTCTCCCAGGTGACACAGGCACAGCTTGAAGCCAAGCGATCGCAGATGTTACTAGATCTGTGGCAGAACGCAACCATCCGCTTCCTGGGTAAGTATCGCACGGTGCCCATAGCGGAATCTGGCACAACCCTATCCGTGGAGCCCGTGCAGCGACTCTTAGAAGATGGCCCGATTGTCAATGCTGCCATTTTGCAGCACATTCCTCTATTTACGCCCCTGCTGGCCCACCTTCTGTTTCATGCAGAGCTGACGGTTGACCAGCGAACTTATCCAGTGGGATCTTCTGAGGCAATACAACAGGCAGAAGCACTGCTCGGCAATCTGATCCTCCAGATCGCCAATGCCGTGGTGCAGCCCCTCATCAATCATTTTTCAACGGTGGATGTGATCCGACAGGATTTCTTTGAGCGGCACTGGCTGTCAACCCGCGAAATCGAGCGGTTTCGCAACGCGCTGTCTTGGAAGTACCGGATGCAGAAATGGTTTGTGGATCCGAAGGATATGTTTGAGAGTCGTTATCGTCTCGTCTTGTTTAGTACAGCAGGACTCAAGTATCAAACTGTCTATGCCACCCGCGATCGCGAACTTAAAGAGCTGTCTGGAGTACCCTTCGCGATCACCTTTGCCCTAGAGTTACGAGATGCAGTTTCCCCGCCATTACAGTCAGCGGTATCCTTTGTCGGCCAGGGGGTTGTGTATATACTGACCCAGGTCATTGGCCGCAGCATTGGCCTCATTGGCCGGGGAGTTTTGCAGGGCGTTGGCTACGTCCGGGGTGAAGTGCGATCGCGCTCCCAGTCTTCCGAGGGGCGTCAACCTTAGAGAACCCTGTTTAGACCGAGAAATTCAGCAATAATTGCGAACCTGACTAGCAATAGATTTCAGAAACAATGATCCAGACAAGCACAAGACAGACTTGTCCTGTTTGTCTGATTAAACGACAACAAATTACCTTTCACTGGCATAGTTGCAGGCCAAAGAAAGACACTATCCGGCAAACGCAACAGGAATAGACCAAAGTTAACCAAAGTCAATAATCAGGCTTGGTTACCTGGACGCACATAAACTTCATAACAGAAGCCAGGTCTACGTTTAAGGTTTTGCTTAATTTTGTTTGAGTAGAAAAATAAATATCCATTCACACGAATGTCTGCTTAGTCTGCTAATCAGGGTAATTCGTTGATTATTGCTGATAACGGAAATAGGCTATTGATGTAGGCAAGGGGGCGATGGAATTAAAAATCCAGGTTACTACTTTAACGATCATTCTCATGCGTAGTAACTCTATGGATATTTAGGTTCTCAGTCCCCAAGAGTTGACTTTTAATTACCTTGAAGGAAAACCCTAGCCTCATAAATGTCACTCACTGACAGTTCAGGTTAGATAGCGTCTAGGAGATTTGAAAAATGAAATTACATCGGTTTATACCGGCTTCTGTTGGCATACTGGTTCTTGTGGGAGCAGTTCCAGCTGCATTTGCGGGCTCTGCTGGAGTTACGAATAGCTGGAGTACTCGAGACATCAAAAATGGTAAATATGAAATGAAGGTTGACGTAAATGATAAATACTACTACCACCGAGATGCAAAGGCTACAGCTTGGAAAGAGGAGTATGGAGTCACTCTGATTACCGATAATATTGGGGATAGCAGTAGTGGTGTTTGTAGTTCCTCAAGTCGATGTGATCGTCCTAACAACAATGATGACAGCACAAAATTTGTAGAACTAGATCTCTACAAAGCTGGTTCAGACAGCTATGCAAAAGAATGGGGCAAAGGTTATACCTATACCACTGTCGACATCAAAGAAACTTATGACTTCAGCGGATTCGACAAAACCCACTCAGTTAGCTCTAGCTTCAGCTACTAACATTGCAAAATCCATGTGCTGATCACAGTTAAGCTCTCAGCTTTTCTTTGATAAATTGGTCTCAGTAGAATCAATATACTCCAGTTATAGATTCTACACCGAACATTCAAAGCTATATTCACGATAGATCAGCTTATTGCTGCCGTCTGAATACCGAAAATCTGAGAGCTTGCTGATCAAGCAAAACTTCATCTTGCTTAGAGAAGTACTATGTCAGACATATACTTTCACTTGATACTCTATCTAAATAGACCACGAACTTTCTTTCATAAAACTCAAGAAGCAAGCGCCAGTTACTTCATAAACTGGTGTTTCTGGAGGTATCAAAATGAATCGTTACATGAAAATCATTACCACAGCCGCAATAGGATTATTTTCATTAAACGGGGGGAGCATTTTTGCCCAAACGATCACCAATCCAATTACTTCAAATTCAACTTCAAATCCAGTCTCAAACTTAGATCAAAATGGTGCGTTAATTAATACCCAAATCAACAGTCATCAGCTAGGTCGAAGCATTGTCGGCAACGGCATTGCAGACTGTACCACCAGTGGTATTAGTGCTTCTGCTTTTGGCAGTGGTGTGGGGCCATTTGATTCGGGCACCCTTGGAGGTGCCATAACCTATACCTACTCATTTGGGATGAAGACCTGCAAAGAGTATGCCAAAAATCAACTTGCAAAACTACGCCTCGAAACCTGCCTACTATTAATTAGTAACTATTCAAAAATGCAGAAGGCAGGCATAGATATTAGCTATCAAGAACTGATGTCTATGAGTGATATTGAGTGCCCTTCCGTGAAGTTATCTGGGGTGAATATCAACTCATCTAGTTCAGAGAACCCGTCAAGTAGCAGTGCAGTAGATAAGTCAAGCAAGAATCTAGTTTATGATGCAGATGATCTGCCTAAAACACCACAACTGTCTACTTCTCCTGGGACTCAACCCCATGACTCTCGCAGAGATCCCTCAAGAAACCCGAATGATTACCCCAGCAACATTCCAGTAACTGAAATTCAGCGTATGCGATAGCTATAATTCATAAAAAACAACAATATTTATCCACACTTCTCTTGACAAATATTTCACCATATCAAGATGTACCAATACGGTAGGAGTTTTGCAAAATTCTTATCATGGGATCAGTATCATGAAAATTCAATATATTCTAGGGATAACTTATATGGTCGTCATACTGGGGGCAGATACTGCGGCATCTCAGATGGCTCATACCATGACATTCACAACAGGATCAACAGGTCATCATCAATCAGAAAGTACTCAACTCCAAACTAGCAAGGATCAATTCTTTGGAATTGCTGTATCAAGAGATGAAGATCGAAAGCCAACACAACAAGTCTCGAGCAATGTCCAAGAAGTCAAAGATGATTCCTATACTTATACCGCTGATAATTATTCAAATCTAAATATTGAGTACGGACATTCAACAAGAACAACCCAAGTCAATCAAAAGGAAAGTTTTGATTTTTCTGTCTATAACTTTGATTATAGTATTGACTTCATTTTTTAATTGACCTAGAAAAAACTCAAAATCAAGTACTGATTTAAGTGTAAGTACTCTTTCACTTGATTTCACAATAAACACTGATCCATATTGGATCGATAAAGATCTATACAGGAATAAATATATTTAGTAAAACTTCAATTTTTTTTGCGGGCAAATCACACCTCAGATAATTCTATAGTGCATAATTAGTGTTATCTTTCTATGTAGCTGGACGATTTTACTTCATTGCCTGAGGTCAATCTTAAGTAGATTGTTTTAAGCATACGAACATCTCATACATTGAGTTGATACGTAAAATTGTCTTTGCTTTCAACGAAATCACTGTGTTTTCTGTATATTCTTGACATAAAGCTAAATATATCTTGGGGTACTTACTTTCTACTCGGAATGCGATTAATCCTGTTTGGGAAATTAGCTTCACCGCCTAAAGAAATGTTGGTGCGATCTACTGAGTCATGTGAGGAGTGCTAAGATTTAGTCATACAGACATGTGCAGCAACGGGAGGTGCCCATCGTGAAAATCTGGTTGTTTATCTTGACAGCTGCATTCTCTCTGGGGTCTTTGGGTCGTGCAAGTGCCCTGTCTACACAGTTTATTTTTGGAGTGCCTTCACACAGAGTACGTTTGCACACGGATGCTTACGATCCTGTTTCCTTGTTGGATGACTATGACTATCCAGCTCAGGGCTTCTATCACTACTACTCATTACCTGGTTTAAGAGGAGAGACCAACTATAATCCGTTTGATTACAGTACTCCAATGCAAATCCAAAGCAGTTTGCAGTATGACTTTCCTCAAGAAGGGAACTTTGTGTACTAGCTAAGCTGGTAGGTTCAATACGATCTGAGAATTTTAGAGGCGTTAATTTTCCACACCTAAGAAACTCAAGCTTTTAGAATTTTGAGGTTTTTACTTCAGCAGGCTAGCGTCTGTTGATTTTCTTAATACGTTAATCATAGAGTTTGACAAAAAATTTATGATTCACTGCCAAGCAATATTTTTAGGCATCATTTACAGGGTAATTAGAACTTGTAACAGCAACACTATCGAACTCCCGTCATGAAATAACGGCGTTATTCACGCAAACCACTACATATCTGCATCTTTTTACAAAGATGTATTGCAAATTATATCTTTGAGAAACTTTTTTTGGGCAACTATATTCTTTATTTGCCATACTTGTGTGGACAGTATAGGAATTCATACAAATTGCTGTGTAAGTCTTTAAGTATTGACTAGATGATGCTTCTTAAAGTACCCGCGAAGCATCATCTATTTAAAGTGTCTCCCCTTCCTGAATTCTTTCTGTTATTCATTTTTGAGATAACAGTCGCTTTGACAGAACATTGTTTCTGGGAGGTTTTATGGACGGCACGTCAACCTTTACAAGGGATAACTCTAATTTAGCACTTCATTTAAATAAATTTTCAGCTTTCAAAGCTGAAATATCTTCCTCCACTTCTGGCAAACACAGAACTATTTATTTTGGGAAAAACCAGGATATCCTAAATCATCCCCAATCTCAGAAAATCATTGAGTGGGTTTGTCACCAGGTAGCGTTAAGCCAAATCCAGGTTGTTATACTCACTGAATCACTCCGAGGGAAAACATATCAGCATATTGCTGAAGATACAAGCTATAACTTTAGTTATATCAAAGACTTAGGGCATAAATTATGGCGCCAACTTTCAGATATATTTGGTCAAACTGTTACTAAACATAACTTCCGTGCGGTCATTCTGAATCAGTATCGCACAAGTGAAGCGAAGACTGTCCGCCTTCAGTCCACTGTGCCATCAAAGCCCCCGGCGCCCCACAGTGCCCAAGAACATGGCGCTCAAGAATTCCATGACTCATCCAATACTGATAACTTTTCCGTCATTCAAAATCTCCGGGGTCGAAACAGTGAACTGACAACTCTAAATCAATGGATTATTCTCCAAAGAGTTCAGCTTTTAGGAATTTTTGGCATTGCTGGCTGTGGGAAAACGACGTTGGCTAGACAATGTATAGAAAGTATTAATCATAACTTTGAAAAAGTAATTTGGCGATCGCTCCGAGATTTTCCAGACTTCAAGGACTTCTTGTATGGTTTATTATCTACCTTAGAAAATAACAATAGTATTGATGGTACCGCGGATATAAATACTTTATTATCATGCTTACTAACGCACTTTGAAAATAGTCGAATACTCCTCATCTTAGATGACTGGTCTTCAATTTTCCAAGACAACGTACTTGCCGGAATCTACCATGCTAAAGCCGAGAAATATGGGCTGATGCTCCGACGCATCAGCGAGAGAACTCATAAAAGTTGCATTATAGTAACCAGTCGTGAGAAGCCTTCAGGCTTGGTCTTCACAGACAGTAATTTGAACTGTAATCCACATATTAAGTATCTTCAGCTTACAGGGCTATTGATGAATGATGCTTTACAAGCACTTTCAGATTTTGGTCTACTTGAATCTGACCTAGCCCAATTGGAACAGTTAGTAGCCTACTATTCTGGAAATCCTTTTGCGTTGAAATTTGCCTCAAATACAGTGAGCCAAATTTTTAATGGAGATCTGTCTGCTTTTTTAGACCAGGAAAATTTAATTTATGGAGAAATTAAGCGTCTCCTAATTTCCCAGATCGATCGAATTTCAGATGTTGAGAAAAATTTATTAGTAGTTTGCTCACAGCAACCGCAGTCTTTCTTGCTGCCAGAATTGCTCAAGAAATCCTCTATAGGCTATAGCTTCATTGAGTGTTTAGAGGGATTTGAATCATTGCTAAATCGAGGTTTTATTTTCAAAAAAGATAATATGTTTCAGGTTCCCCAAGTTTTCCAGCATGCTTTACTTCAATACACTGTTTAATGTTCATTTCCTGACTGCCTGATACATCCATGTCAAACCCCTGATCTTTCGTTAAGAATTAAATGCGATTACCCTGAAAAATAAATGGCTATAACTTTGACCCCAAAAATCTTTAAGCAGCATACACTTAAAGTCACTGGAATATATGTGTGTTGGTACTATTTAGAATCCATCACTTGCTAACTTATCATTACCTTAGTAACTCCCTGAACGATATCTATATCTTTGAGAATAAAGACTTGATGCCAAATGAAGACTAAGAAAAGTCCACAAAGTCATTCCGATAGGGCCAGTAAATATAAAATTTGCTAGTAATTGCACTAATATACCAATGCATATAGCAACACAGCTTGACTCAAAAGGTGCAAGTGATTTAGGCTGATTTAAAAAAAGCTTGCTTGTAAGTAAAGCTAGCCCGAATGTATAGGGTAATGAACCTATTATACCTAACTGATAAACCATCGGTAAAACTGAACTATCCCAAGCAGCAATGGTTGTGTTCTCAACATTGATTATCGCTCCAATACCATTGCCAAATATCTGAGTAAACACTACGCTCGCTAAGTCTCCATAACCAATAATCCTTGCGTTTGCACTATTATCGGTCGAAAGACTAGTAAATGTTTCGATACGTCCTTGAATAATTGAAGAAAATGGCTCTATGAAATAAAGTAATATTACAATTGAGATGCCAAGGATAATCGTAATAGTAGCGGATATTTTTGCCGATCCTTTTTGCAAAATAATTGAAGAAATAAAAGCTGCCATCAAACCAATCCAAGCTGCTCTTGCCAAGGTTAAAAGGATAGCTATCAAACTAGAAATAGTTGCCGATATACTTTTTGGCTCTGGGAATTTTGATACGAATATAATCACCCCAGCCATCATGATATTTGCAAATTCTTGTGGAGCATCCATAGTGCTCCATACCCTTATTCCTAGTGGTTCTGGAGTACCTCTTGCTCCAAGTTCAGATGTTATTAACCAAAATACATCCCACTGAGGAGCTACAAAAAATTGAAATATGCCATATAACGAAATAACTAAGGCACCAATCAAAAAAGTCTTCTGAATTTCTCTTTTAATTAACGGATAAATCTCCCAGTTGGATACTATAAAATATCCAAAGACAATTGGAGATGACCAATTCACCAATGAATTAATCAGTCCATTGACTGGAACACCAAATACTATGCCAATCAGTAAAGCATAAATAATCGAACCGACACATATTAGGTATGGAAAGGCGCTTCGTACATCGACAGTAGCTGTTTTCTTAAAAAAGTATGTTGACGATATAAAAGCGACTGCTAAAGGAGTAAAATTCAACATGCCGATTGTTAAATACCCACTTTGGTAATCAATTAATCGCCTAATAAAAGGCCCAAGAAAAATCAGCCACCAAACAAACTGAATATATAAATGTATGTAGCGAGTAAAAAGGAAAAATCCTAAGGCTAGAGCAGCAGCAGGGTAAAGTAAGACCAATAAATTTCCAAGCCTTAAAGCAAATGATACTCCCAAAAATAAAACAAACAATAAAATAACAAAATAAGCTCGTTTCTGATTGTCATTGGGCAACGCAGGTTCTGAAACTCGTTGAATAGACATAACAGATAGATCTAGCCTCAGAAGAACATATATATGCGGTTTCAATACGTAGTCTTTCTTTTTCGTAACAAAGCTATCCCTACATAACTACTGTGTAACTGTCCCTGGCATCTGACGAAGATTGGTTGTTTCAGCCATTTCAGGTCTAAAGACCGCTCAAAGTAGAAGCTGAAACCCTATTAAACTCGTTGAACACTAAGCTCAATATGAGTTCCAGGGACGGTTACACTACTGTTTACCATCAATGTGTTGAAATTTAAAAGTCATTTCTTTACTTGGAGTATTAATATTAATTTGCCAATCGCACATTTCAGTTTTTCAATGAGAAAATAGGATCAGCAACTTTTCTAGCACTTATATTTTCATTGTTATCAGTACTTTTTGTGACTCGAATTTCATCAAAGAATACAGTCATTCTTCTGTTCTGAGTTTCACGGTAAATACCAAAATCTAGGCTTGAGCTACTATTTGCAGATTTTTCAAGCTCCCTATAATCAATCCATCCTATTTATTTTATATGCGGATTTAAGATTTTTATCATTCTGACTAGGCGCTACTTTCAAACCTTTGCCATTGACCCAAACCCGTAATAATCCTCTTGGTGAGGATGAGCTTCTATAGCTGTTTGTTTTAATTCCCAGTACGATACGATAATATTTTCCCTCTGGATGCCTGACACATCTTTGTAGTCCCAGTTGTCATGAGGTTTTACACTGTATCGAGCAAATCCGAGAAAATCAGATTTTGCCGTAGTACTTTTTCAGAGCTTTCTTTGATGCAAAACAGGCTTATTGAAAGCGTGTCTACCGACTCCACCTGAGACCGCAGCCATAGATTCAGAGCGGGCTCTAAAATGCGGCTGATCAGTCCTCGCTGAGACTCAGCCATAGCATTGCCCCAAAACCTCACCCCATCATAGAGCACAGACCTGGCGATCGCGGGTTTGGCACTAAACCTATGAGCGATCGGGCGGGCCTCAGCCTCTGTTTATAAAGAACTTAGCGCATTCTCATTCAGGTTAAGGTGCGTTTAAGTTACATTCATGTCAGTCTTTATTCCTGTGCTTAAGGTGTTGGCGGTTGATTAACCTGGGCGGTTGAATGGCCTGGGCTGCTGTCTGTTGTCCTTTCATTGCAGGGTTGTATGGGGAAGTTTCCGGCTAGATCAATTGGGCGATCGCAATGGGTAGTGTCCCTGTTGTGCAGTGGCCTTGCAGGTTTAGGGCTTCAGTCCTGTTTGCCCTCCACGTCCTCACCGTCAGCAGTCGCCTCCCGAAAGCTGGTGCTGACCGGATCAAGTACCGTTGCCCCGCTGGCCAGTGAGCTGGCCAAAGCCTACGAAGCCCAGCATCCTGAGGTGCGCATTGATGTTCAGTCGGGCGGTTCTGCGCGGGGCATTGCCGATACTCGAGCGGGGGTCGCTGATATTGGCATGGTGTCGCGATCGCTAAAGCCAATGGAGCAAGACTTGCAGGCATTTACCGTGGCTAAAGATGGCATTGCCGTCATCGTCAATGCGGCCAATCCGGTCACGGAGCTGAGCGATCAACAAGTGATGGATCTCTACACGAAAAAGATCACCCGTTGGCAGCAGGTTGGAGGCATGGATGCCCCGGTAACAGTGGTCAATAAAGCAGAGGGGCGCTCAACCCTGGAACTCTTTGCTAGCTATTTCGAGCTTCAGCCTGCCCAAATAAAAGCCGATGTGGTGATTGGCGATAACCAGCAGGGCATCAAAACCGTGGCCGGAAACCCCAACGCCATTGGCTATGTCTCCATCGGGGCAGCAGAGTTTGAAGTGAAACAGGGCACCGCGATTAAGCTTCTGCCTGTGAGCGGAGTTGCGCCCACCACCGCAACCGTTCAGGATGAAACCTTTCCCATTTCACGACCCCTTAATTTTGTGACCCCAGCCCCCCCGACCGGGCTGAAAAAAGCGTTTATTGAATTTGCCCAGTCCCCCGCCGCCCATCGTATTGTCCAGGAGCAGTATTTTGTACCGCTGGCGAAGTAAGACCGAGGACAGCCGTTCTTTGCCACGGCGCTCGCAGTGGGGTGGGGGCATGGGCCGGGGACAGTTGCCTGATGATGAAGCCCTGTTCATTCTCGTATTGCAAGGGCTGGCGCTGCTGTCAGGGACGCTCGCCTTACTGATTGTCGGTTTTTTGCTTCAGGAGGCATGGCCCTTACTGGCAAAGGTCGGGGTGCTTCGCTTTTGGAGCGACCCCACCTGGAACCCGGTCAGTGGCGCTTATAATCTGGTTCCGATGGGGGTGGGTTCCCTGGCCGTGATGCTAGGGGCGATGGCGCTCGCCATACCCTTGGGTCTGTTGTCGGCAGTGTTTTGTCAGTTTTATGCACCCCCGGCGATCGCGATGCTATATCAACGGTTGCTGGAGCTATTGGCGGGCATCCCATCCGTGGTCTATGGCTTTTGGGGACTCGTGGTGCTGGTGCCCCTAGTGAATCAGCTCCACCCCCCCGGCGCTAGCCTGCTGACCGGGGTCTTGATTCTGGCCCTGATGATTTTACCCACCATTGCTCTGGTCGCGGCGGCTAGCTTCACAGCGGTGCCCGTCTCTTACTTACAGGGTTCGGCAGCATTAGGTCTGGGGCGATGGGCCACAGTGCAGGGGGTGGTACTGCCAGCGGCCCGCGCCGGACTGATGACGGGTATCTTGCTAGCAACAGGCCGGGCGGTTGGCGAAACCATGGCGGTCCTGATGGTCTGCGGCAATGTCGTACAGGTGCCCCACTCTGTCTTTGACCCAGTACGGACACTGACGGCGAATATTGCCCTAGAGATGGCTTACGCCGTCGGTGACCATCGAGCGGCCCTATTTGTGAGTGGTCTGATGCTCATGGTATTGATTGCTGGCCTGGTGGCCTTAGCAGGCAAGGAAGGGCAGAATGGCTAGGGACAATCCGGGAAGGTTTCACTCGCCAGAGGCTCTGATGACCGCTGTGATTTGGGCAATGGTGCTGGGGGTGATCGCCGCGCTCCTATGGCTGTTGGGAGATCTCTGGATACAGGGCATTGATGCGATCTCCTGGCAATTTCTCACAACGCCCCCCCTGAATGCTGGACGAGCTGGGGGCATTGCCCCGATTTTGGCTTCTACCGCCTGGATTGTGGGGGTGTGTCTGGCAGTGTCGGTGCCATTGGGGGTAGGAACCGCGATTTGGCTAGCGGAATTCAGCGATCGCACCAGTCCAGTGGGTCGCGTTGTACAGTTTAGCCTAGCCGTTTTGGCGGGGGTGCCCTCGATTGTGTTTGGCCTGTTTGGCAATGCGTTTTTCAGTAAGACGCTGGGCTTGGGGTTCTCGATCCTGTCGGGTGGACTCACCCTCGCCTGTATGGCGCTACCTATCCTGATTCAGGCAACCCAGGCGGGTTTGCGCGCCGTCCCCGATGACTACCGTCGTTCGGCTGCGGCCCTAGGGCTCTCTCGCATATCCCTTCTCTGGCAGCTGTTGCTGCCCGCGGCCCTGCCGGGTATTGGGGTTGGGGTGCTGCTGGGTTTTGGGCGGGCGATCGCTGAAACGGCTGCTCTCATTTTCACCAGTGGCTATGTGGATCGGTGGCCAGAATCAGTTTGGGATTCGGGTCGGGCACTATCAGTCCATATTTTTGACCTGGCGATGAACGTGGCCGGAGGTGAAACCAATGCCTACGGCACAGCTCTGGTGCTGATCGGCATCGTCGTTACTGTGAACGGGCTGGTGTCCTGGGTGGGCGATCGCGTTCAGCACAGTCGTTTATCGGTGAAGTAACCAGTAACCATGACCTACCCTGTAACGGCAAAGCAACAGCGGCCTGTTGAGCCACATCCCCCCGCACTCCGCACTGAGAAACTCTCGCTTTTTTATGGTCAACAAGCTGCTTTTCGGCATGTTTCTTTAGCGGCTGCGGCAGGGCAGATCACGGCCTTGATTGGCCCCTCTGGCTGCGGTAAGACCAGCTTTTTAAGCTGCTTGAACCGTCTCCATGAACTGACCCCTCATACAAAGCTGGCCGGGAAGGTCTGGCTGGGTCATCAGGATATTCAGACCCTGAATGTCCTAGCCCTGCGGCGACGCGTGGGAATGCTGTTTCAGAAACCGAATCCGTTTCCACTGTCGATCCTGAAAAACTTGACCTTTCCCCTGCGGGAGCATGGGGTACGGCACCGCGATCAGCAACAGGCCATCGTGGAAGAGAGCCTGCAGCAGGTGGGCCTATGGGCGGAGGTCAAAGATCGTCTAAAGTCCCCTGCACTTGCCCTTTCGGGGGGGCAACAGCAGCGCCTATGTTTGGCAAGGGCGATCGCCCTGAACCCGGAGGTGTTATTGATGGATGAACCCTGTAGTGCCCTCGATCCGCTGTCGAGTGAAACGGTGGAAGACCTAATCACTCAACTGCGGGGGCGGTACACGATCTTGATTGTGACCCACAATTTAGCTCAAGCCTCTCGAATTGCCGACCAAGTGGCGCTGTTTTGGGTGCAGGAGAGTGTTGGTCAACTCATAGAAGCCGGGCCAACCCCACAGATGTTTCAGCAACCACAGCACCCGCTGACCCGGTCATATATCACTGGCCGTAAAGGATAATCGCTTTCACTCCTTGTGGGTGGTGAAAACCTGACAATTCATGAGTCAAGCTACGAGGCAGCCTCCCAACTTTGCGCTAAAAATGTCCATGGGTTTTGCTTGGAAACGGAGAGGGGGGGATTCGAACCCCCGTTAGGTTTGACCCTAAAACAGATTTCGAGTCTGCCGCATTCAACCGCTCTGCCACCTCTCCTGGTGCCAACGTATTTTAACCTTTGATCAGTCCTGCCGTAGCGGAATTCTGATCAAAGGTTAAGGAAAATCACCCTGGTGTGGCCATAAAAGCTTGCGTGCCCATCGGCAGATCCCCCGATGGGCACGGGCAAGGTTCTTTGTCCATCCTACGCAGAGGAAGAATTGTTCAAGGCAATCTCCTTAGAGAGCTAGAAGTTGGTCTAGCGCATCCAGGGCTTCGCACTGGATAGCCGCTGAGGACGGCTGGGGCGCAGCCCTAAGAAATCCAGGAGAGGTTAACGGGCTACTACTGTGACTGGCGGTTGGGGTGGGCAAAGCACCCAGGTCTGCGGAGCCAGGGCGACCATAGAGGTAGTCATCACAGTATCGACGGAACACGGCTTCTACCGCAGCTCTGGCATTTTTCAGGCCCCATTCGGCGGCGATGCGCTCTGCCTTTTCGAGCACATCGTGGCTAAGTCTTACTTTGTTGTCATGCATAGTTGAGTGTCACCGGTCATCAAAAACAAGCCCCGAACATTAGCAAATTGTGGATCGCCCATAACGGCAAACAGGTCATGCCCCTGCAACCGTTCTGAAATCAGGTGGGAGCCGCCGCCGGTCACCAAAAAGCGAGTAACGCGAGGCATGTAGGGGGTGTACTGGGCTTTA
>CAZXWR010000001.1:0-65220 GCA_964644325.1 uncultured bacterium | reverse complement strand
GGAAAGTGATGCGTCGTGAAGGCATTAACCAAGCCGGGTTTGCGACCTCCGAAGAATTTATGGGCTCTGCCGCTGCGATCGCGACTGAGCCGCAGCCCGTCAATCCTGGTTTACCCAAGGGTGCACCGTGATGCCGCTAACAGCATCGCTCACCCCAGCCCAGATGGCGCTGCTTCCCACACCAGAGGAGGTGGCATTCTATGAAACCCATGGTTGGTTTGTGACGCCGCAGGTGCTGCCGGATGCTGTCATTGATCAGGCCCTCCTGGGCAGTGAGCGGTTTTATCGAGGGGAGCGGGATGCTGTTTTGCCGGTTACCGAGGGCTACAGCGACTGGCATCCCGGGGATGGCGACCTGCGGAACAATGAATTTGTCTCGCTGCAATGTTGGGATTTACGTCAACTGATCCTGCATCCGATGATTGGTGCGATCGCCGCCCGTTTAGCGCGCACCTCCCAAACCCGCCTGCTCGACGATCAGCTGGTTTATAAACCCCCCCACAGTCCAGTGAGCGCGGTGGGTTGGCATGCAGACCGGGCCTACTGGGGCACCTGTAGCTCAGAACGTCTTTTGACCGCCTGGATTCCCCTCCATGACTGCGATCAAAACCGGGGGTCCTTAGTGGTGATGGACGGTAGCCATCGCTGGCAAGAAGCGGCCCACCTGCGGCACTTCAACCAGCAAAACCTGACGGATCTAGAGCAGCAGCTCACCCAGAGTGGCCGCACCGTTAATAAAGTGGCCATGACCCTCAAAAAAGGGCAGCTTAGTTTTCACCACTGTTGGACGATCCACGGCAGCTACCCCAACCAGAGTGACCAGGGTCGATGGGCGATCGCCGTTCACCTTCAGGATCGAGAAAACCACTATCAGCCCTGTCGAAATCAAGACGGTCAACCTGTGCATATGTTTGACGAGCAGCTCTGCCGCAAAAACAGCCGGGGTGAACCAGACTTCAGCGATCCCGCCATCTTTCCTGTGGTGTGGCCCTCTCCTAAGCAGGTAGACCATGGACAGTCAAATCCTGAGTATTGATGCTCCCTTGTGGCCGCAAACTTTGCAGTCCCTGCGCCACGATATCTACCACACCCCAGCCTACGTTGCCCTGGAAGCAGAACACAGCCGCAGCGTTCCAGAGGCATTTATCGCGCGCAACCAAGCAGAAATTTTTTTTGCCGTCTATGTTAAACGCAGCTGCGCCTCGATCATGGGTGGTGAATCCGGTGAATCCAGTGAATCTAGAAATGCACCCTTTGACGTTGTCTCTCCCTATGGCTACCCCGGCATTTTGCTGAGTCCAGAGGCACAGCAAAATCCTGACTTTATCAATGCGGCTTTGGTTGCGTTTCAACAATTGCTGACAGCCGATGGAATCTGTGCTGCCTTTATTCGGCTTCATCCCATTTTGGGTGCCGCATTTAATCCCCAACTGCCCCAGGGAACGGTTACCTATCATGGCCCAACCGTATCAGTCGATTTAACCCTATCCGAAGCGACCCTCTGGGCTCAAACCCGTCGAGGCCATCAAAGTACCATCAATCGCTGCATTCGTCTGGGCCAAACAGCCCGGATGATTGCCTTCTCTGACTGCTTTGATGATTTTCTTGCGATTTATGCCGAAACGATGGGGCGTGTGCAGGCGCAGCAGTCTTATTTCTTTGATACCCACTATTTCAAATCCCTCCTCAATCTGGGCGATCAGCTGCAGGTCTGTATTGTGGAGCAAGAATCTCACATAGTAGCCGCCTGCCTCTTTTTTGAATGCTGTGGCATTGTCCAAGCCCACTTAGGGGGAACCCTAACCGCCTATTTAAACCAGTCACCCTTTACCCTATTGCTACATCATGTCCGTCTCTGGGCCAAGCGCCGGGGAAATTCCTTGCTGCATTTGGGGGGAGGCGTCGGGGCAGCTAAAGACGATAAGCTCTTCCGCTTCAAGTCAGGCTTTTCAAAATCACGCCAGGATTTTTATACCCTCAGGTGGATCCTAGATGCAGCCGTTTATCAATCCCTGATTGAGCAGCGGGCTATTGAGTTGCAGGTATCTCCAGCTATGCTGGCCCAGTCTAAGTTCTTTCCGGCCTACCGTACGCCTGAACTTCCCGGCCAAACCGCCTGAGCCCAATAGGCTATTTTTCTTTTGAGGTAGGCTATATTTTTGAAGTTGCGACTCGCAACGTCGTGATTCACACGCGTCAATGGCAGGTCCTTACAAGCTGCTCTTTATCATTACCCGCCCTGATCTGGGTGGGGCACAGTCTCATGTCAAGGCGTTGCTGACGGGCTTTGCCCAGACCTATGAACTCCACCTAGCCATCGGTAGCCTTGGCCCCCTGACGGATGCGCTTCAGGACTTAGCGCTCTCGATTCATGTTTTGCCAGCGTTAATCCGGCCAATTCAACCCGTTCAGGATATGCGAGCAGTTCAGCAATGTACGGCCTTAATTCGACAAATTCGGCCCGATTTAATTCATGCCCATAGCAGTAAAGCTGGCATTGTCGCCAGAATTGCAGGCCGTCGGGAGCGGATTCCGGTGGTCTTTACGGCCCACGGCTGGGCTTTTGCACCAGAAGCCCCCCCCCTGCGCCGCCGCCTCGCCCTAGTCATCGAAAAATTGATCGCGCCGCTGACCACCGAACTCATTTGTGTTTCAGGGCAGGATTACCGTCTCGCAATGCAGCTAGGTGTCGGTCGGCCCCAGCATGCCAACATCATTCGCTATGGCATTCAGCCGGGTGCACCCTTGGCCGATCCGCGTCAGTCTCCGCCGCGCTTGGTGATGGTAGCCCGCTTCAATGAGCAGAAAGATCAGGAAACTCTGCTGCGGGCGATCGCCCAGCTCAAGTGCCCCGAGGTTCAACTAGAGTTCATTGGCAGCGGCCCGACACTAGCGACCTGTCAGCAACTGGCAAAATCACTTGGCATTGCCGAGCAGGTCATTTTTTCAGGAGATTGTACGGATGTTGAGCAACGGCTCGCCCAGGCCCAGCTCTTTATCTTGAGTACCCACTATGAAGGACTGCCGATTAGCATTCTAGAAGCAATGCGTGCGGGACTCCCGGTGGTGGCAACCCAGGTCGACGGCATCCCTGAAGAAGTCACGGATGGCGAGACAGGATTTTTAACCGCCCATGCAGATCTCGATAGTTTAGTGAGGGCACTGCATAAACTATTGCACAATTCTGAACTACGACAGCAGATGGGGACAGCAGGGCGTCACAAGTTTCTCAGCCAATTTACCCTTGAGCGCATGCTCACAGAGACCGAGGCTATTTATCACAAAATTTTGGGCTAACCTGAGCCAGGTGCCATTGAACGGGGGGCAGTTTCTCTTACCGCCATCGATCAGATTGGAAATTTGCTGCGGGTTATGAAAAGAATTTTGGTGACAGGCGCAACTGGATTCATCGGTCGGCATTTGCTGCCTGCCCTCCAGTCCCAGCATTGGTCTGTCATTGCTGCGGTGCGATCAAACCCAGCCCCCCCCTGGACATCGACGACAGTTCAGGTTGGGGAAATTAATGACCAAACCAATTGGCAGACCGCGCTTCAAGGTGTTGATACAGTGATTCATCTCGCGGCCCGAGCCCATATCCTGCAAGAAACCAGTGTCAACCCCGATGCAGAATTTTTCCGCATCAATGCAGCCGGAACTGCCAACCTCGTACATCAGTCCATTCAGGCTGGCGTGCAACATTTTCTACTGATGAGTTCTGTCGGTGCGATGGCCAGCTTTAGTGCAGCACGGCTCAAGGAGTCCGATCCCTGTTTGCCCGATACCCCCTATGGACGCAGTAAGTGGCATGCTGAACAGGCCCTCATGACCCTGACCCAAAATTCCCCGATGAACTGGACTATCTTACGCCCTCCTCTGGTCTACGGGTCAGGGAACCCAGGAAACATGCAGAGCTTAATCGCGTTGGTGCGGCGTGGCATTCCCCTACCTTTCGGATCGATTCAAAATCTACGCAGTTTTATCTATGTTGGGAACTTAGTAGATGCGATCATCACCAGCCTCAGGCATCCAGGAGCAGTCAACCGATGCTTTCTCGTGAGCGATGGCCAGGATATCTCAACCCCTGAACTCATCCGTCAAATTGCTCATCAACTGCAACGATCCAGTGTTTTATGGCCCTGTCCCCTGATTGTGCTGCAATGTTTGGGATGGTGTGGGTCGATGCTGAAGCACCTCGGCATGGCGACCCTTCCCGTCAACCTCGACAGCGTGAATCGGTTGACCGCTCCACTCGTCGTGGATAGTAGTTTGATTCGCCAAACACTTCACTGGTCGCCTCCCTATCGCTTTGACCAGGGCATTGCCCACACCTTAGAACGATGAACCTGCTGCTTTTAGGCTCAGTGAGTAGCTGCCTTAGCTGGGTCATGGTTGCTTGTGTCTGGCGATTTCTCGGACAGCTATTTCCGGATGCCCCAAATGAGCGAAGTTCTCATTGCAAGACAATTCCTAGAGGGGGCGGCATCGCATTTCTGTTGGCCTTTCTGCTCACTAGCCTGATGGCTGGCCCCACAGTGTCCTCGAAGCTACTGCCGATGTGGATAACAATCACGCCCCTTGTGGTCGTGAGTCTTCTGGACGACCTTTTCTCTGTCAGCACTATTATTCGTCTGATTGTGCAGCTGTTCACGGCTGGACTTGCCATTTACCATTGGGGGAGCTTCGTGAGGCTCTGGGAATTGGATATCGGTATGGCTGGGGATGGCATCCTCTTGATAGTCACGATCCTTGGCATTGTCGCCCTCATCAATTTTTATAACTTCATGGATGGTCTGGATGGTCTAGTGGCAAGCTGTGCCGCAGTCCAGTTCATTTTTCTAGGATTTTTCCTACAGGAGCCCGCACTTTGGCTGCTGAGTGGCGCTTTGGTTGGTTTTTTAGGGTGGAACTGGGCACCTGCTAAAATTTTCATGGGGGATGTCGGCAGCACATCATTGGGGGCTATCGTTGCGATCGCCCTGCTAAGCCATAGCCAGAATCCAGCTCCTTTCGCTTCAGCATGGGTGATAACCTTACCGCTCGTGGGCGATGCTACGTACACACTGTTGCGTCGTCTCTACCAGCGCAAAAATATTTTGCTCCCTCACAAAACGCATCTTTATCAAAGATTGCACCAGGCTGGTCTGTCTCACCAGACCGTTGCCAGTTTTTTCATTGGGCTACAGCTATTGCTCGGGGGACTACTGACTCTCTTCAAGTCAGCTGCCGATCTTCCCAGTCTGGTGATTACGGCACTCTTTCTGGGCTTGGGTGAACAATTTTGTCAGCAGCGAAAATCGGTCTGATGCCCACAATACTCATAAATGTGCATGACTTTGATACAAAAAGTGCAGCTTCCCGGACAAACGGTTAGAATCTCAGCAACCATATTGTTTGTCCACAAATAATCCGCTGCATTGTCCGTATGTCTATGTATCTAGCCCTTTGCTACTGGACTAGCAAGAGAAATCGTAGGAACTGAAGTATGGCATTGCAGAAGTCTTTGACAATTGGTTTAGAACAGTATTGGCAGGTACTAAAGCGGCGCTGGTTGCCGATCACTGCGGTCTTCCTAACAATTTCTTCTTTTGGTATTGTGCAGGCTTATCTTGAAAAGCCGCGCTACCTTGCTTCAGGTATTATTCGTGTCAAGATCCCAACATTTACTGCGAACCTCACTGAGCTTGGCAAAGAAGTAGAGGATTTACGGTTCTCGGAAGGAAATATCTTGCTTTCTGAAGCAGAAATCATTGCATCAACACCCGTCATCACTCAAACCTTAAATCAACTGGGATGGCGCGATGAAGAGGGCGAACCCCTAAGTCACAGAGATTTTCAAGATGATCTATCTGTGACTGAAGTGACAGAAACGGACATGCTAGAGGTTGGGCTTGAGCATGAGAGTCCCCGCAAGGCTGCCGAGGCGGTGAACACACTCATGCAAATCTACATTGCGGAGAGTACGCAAGCCGCTCAAGAAGAGGCAATAGCTGCCGGACAGTTTATCGATGAGCAAGTACCAAAAGCAGAACAAGCTGTCAGGTCGGCAGAGGCTAGACTGCGACAGTTTCAACAAGCGAATCAAATTGCGGATTTATCTACTTTGGTTACAGGCTCTTCAGAAAAAGTACTCGATCTCAAAAGTCAAATTGCGGATGCCCAAGCCAAACTATCAGAGACAGAAGCACAGTCATCAGCAATACAGGGTCGCTTGGGATTAGACCCCCAAGAGGCGATCGCACTGACTAGCCTAAACCAGTCTGTTGAAGTTAAAGGACTCCTGGATGAACTTCAAAAAACAGAAGCTTTGCTGGCTGCTGAGAAAGAACGCTTGACGGGAGAACACCCAATTATTGCTGACCTAGAGGGTAAATCCCAGCAAATTCGCGGAAATCTTAAAAAGGCATTTCAGGGGAAGATGGGCGCACAAAGTTCATCTGTTGATAGCAGCGTCTTAATCAGTGCCTTGAAGCAAGATTTAACGGCGGAGCTTGTAAATCTTGAGACCAATCGTCAGGGTTTAGTCCAGCGCATTGCAACTTTGTCTCAAAGTCTATCTGCCTTACAACAGCAAAATAACCGTTTCCCTGCCCTAGAACTACAGTATCGAGAGTTGACGCGGCGAGTGGAAGGGGCACAAAGTATCTATGCATCCTTGCTACAGAAGCAGCAAGAAATTCGCGTCGCCGAAAATGAGAAGACACCGAAAGCCCGCATTGTTTCCTTGGCTGATGTCCCTGATGAACCCCTGACCTCCAAAAGATCGGCATACCTTGCTGCTGGATTGATGGGCTTACTGGGGGCGATTGCAGTTGCTATCTTACTTGAAACCCTTGATAAGTCTGTTAAAACAGCAGGTGCAGCAATTGCTCAGCTGGATTTTCCGATTGTTGGGTTTCTCCCAGAGCATCATGCATCTCTTGGGATGAAAAGTTTGCTGTACGATGGCGATAGTCAACGGCTAATTCCTAGCGTATTTATCCGCGATAACCCTGCCTCTGGTACCGCTCAGTCCTATCGTTTTTTACAGCTCAAGCTGAAGGAGTTAGAGCAAAATCAACCCCTCAAAGTGATTGTCTTTACAAGTTCCAGCGAACGCGAAGGTAAATCAACAATCGTTGCTAATTTGGCAGCAGCGGCAGCTCATGGGGGCAAAAAAATTCTGCTCATTGATGCTAATTTACATGCTCCGTTTCAGGATCAGATTTGGTTTTTGCCGCCTGAACAAGGCTTTGGCAATCTGATTATCGGTCATGCTGATACTGAGTCTGTGGTTTATCCGGTGATGCCGAGTCTGGATGTGATGCCTGCGGGCGGTTTTGCTGATGATGCAGCAGCTTGTCTGGAAACCCCAGCCGTACAGCAGCTGATTCAGCACATCGCCTTACAGTACGACCACATCTTCATTGATGCCCCGCCCCTGGAAATGGCAGCAGATGCAGCAATCCTGAGTCGGATCAGTGATTACACCATGCTCGTTGTTCGGCCAGGGCATGTAACTCAGGAAAAATTGACCCTCAGTAAATCCTTGCTGGAAGGTTTGGGACAGCCGTCAGTGGGGTTGATCATTAACGGGGAACGCTCCGGAAAAATCTTTGCGGGCACCGTCTACGACAACGAATTGCTGGAGCGAACCAAGTTGTCTACCCGCATCCCCCCAGCAGAATCTCCATCTCCGTTCAGTAACGGTCATCTCCCTTTGATTAAGTCGGCAAGTATGGAGCTTGGGCCGCCCTCCCCAGATAAGGCGATGCCCATCAGCTATGACATCAACCCTGAAAGCTTAAGGCATTTGGGAGCAAGTGACTTGGAAAAGACAGTTGCGAAGCTCCGAGATCAGTGGCAAACATCTTCAGGATTCATCGCAGAGCAGGAAAAGGAGTTATCTATCCAAGCGGGTGAAGTTGAAAAGATACAGGTAAAGTTGCTGAACGCTCAAACAAAGGCAGCTCCTAGAAATGACTTCGACTCACTTTATCTTGAGTTGCGCTTGGCTGATGAAAAGGAGCGTATGCGTCTCCTCAATGAAGCCTTGATTGGCCAGCGAAAACGTCTCGAAAATCAGAAACAGCTCTTGCAATACTGCCTTAAATTGCTTCTGCAGAAGCAGTCTGAGCTAGAAACAATTGACACTCCACCCGTCCCAGAGACTGACGTTGAGGAACGAGTTAAAAATCTTAATCTGATCTGAAGGGAATCGGATGCACCTTGCCCAGAATATAGCCTGATCTGCTTGTATTGAGTTCAGAAATAATCGGTATGACAGCTGTTTCTTGAGTTAGCCTGAGGCCGCCTGGATACTTTTCTGCATCTGGTCTGCCAAGGTTTTGACGTGCGGCTCCTGCGTCATCGTGAAATGATCTCCGGGTACAGTTTGCTCAATAATTCCCTGTTCAGTAAGAGTTGTCCAACCTGGCTGTGTTTTGGCACTGTCTGCTGCGTTATGAAATAGATGAATTTTCCCAGGATATCGTTGGGCTTTGTAGGAACGTCGGGCAATCAGATGAGCGATATAAAGGATGCGGAACAACTGTTGCTTGGGAACCTGCCTAAACATCCATTGATAGACTCCGGTTATTTTTTTGAATTTTAAAGTTGATTCTAATAGCAGGCTGGCGACCCAATAGAAAATATACTTGGGCTCTGGCGTGGGGAGTTTGATTGTGTGGCTGAATGATGCTTGGCCGACATCCCGCAAAAAATGCCTGTTTTTGTCGCAGGCTCGGGAGCTGCGCCAATGGCGCCGTTCACTCTGAACCCTAGGGGGGAGCAGGGTGTCTAGGATGCCCAAATAGGCCACCTGTTCACTTTGGGCAATTAGCTGCTGGGCCATTTCAAAAGCAACGATGCCTCCGAAACATCTGCCACCAAGGTAATACGGGCCTTCCGGTTGCATTGAACGTATTGCTTGGATGTAGTGGGTAGCCATGGCTTCGATGCGAAAGTGAGGCATTGTTTGACCATCGAGGCCTAAGGGCTGTAATCCGTATACTGGGATTTCATGCCCAAAGTTTTGGGCAAGGCCCGCAAATACTAAAACAGTACAGCCCGCTGGGGGCACCAAAAATAGCGGTGGACAGGTGCCATGGGGCTGTAGAGGAACTAAGGCTGTCAGGGCTTGCTTCTGTCCGATCTGCGGTAGGTGACGAGCAACTGCGGCGATGGTTGGTGCTGCAAAAAAGTCGGCGAGTGTGATGTTCTGGCGAAATTGCTTTTGAATGCGGGTACAAAGTTGCGCGGCCAGTAGCGAGTGGCCGCCGAGGTCAAAGAAATTGTCCGTAACGCCGATCGGATGAATGCCTAAAAAATCTTCCCAGAGTTGGGTTAAGTCTGCTTCCACCTTGCTGCGTGCTGGTAAGGGTGTGTCTTGTCGTCTTTGACCTTCGGAGGAGATAGCGGCTAGAACCTGGCGGTCAATTTTGCCATTGGGGGTCAGCGGTAGAGAGGTGAGGGGAATAAACTGGGCCGGAATCATATAGTGGGGCAATTTTTGGCGTAAAAACAGCCGCAATGTCTCCATGAAAGCGGTGCCGCTGGATGCTGGCAGGATATAGGCAAAGAGCGCGCTGTCTCCTTGAGGATCTGTTTTGACAGTCACAACGGCAGTGGCAACTTCAGGGTGCTGCTCCAACACCGTTTCGATTTCGCCCAGCTCAATGCGGTACCCCCGGATTTTAACCTGATGGTCTTTGCGACCCATGAATTCCAAGGCGCCATTTTCGCGATAGCGAACCCTGTCTCCAGTTCGGTAGAGTCGGGCTGTCTTTGAGGGGCTAAAGGGGCAGCGGATAAAGCGGTTTGCCGTGAGGTCTGGATGGTTGTGATAGCCCTGAGCTAAGCCTAAGCCCCCAACGTAGAGTTCTCCGGGCACGCCAATGGGTACAGGTTGGTGGTGGGTGTCTAGAACGTAAAGCTGCGTGTTATGAATGGGCTTTCCAAGCGGAATAGTGCCTTTGTCTTTGGCTGTGACTGGGTGGTAAGTGGCATCGGCAGAGACTTCGGAGGAGCCGTAGAGATTGAGCAGAACACTTTGAGGTCGCAGGCGATGAAAGTCATGCACGACTTTGGGGGTCAGTGCTTCACCACTACTGATCCAGTATTTTAAGTGGGGCAGGCGATCCCGTAGAGCTGAACCAGTCTGGATCAGGGTGTTGAGTAATGCAGGCACCAGCACAATCCGCGAGATACTTTCACGCTCTAAAATCTCGATCAAGGCCTTCGGATCTTTCAGGATGAGGTCAGGAATGATGACGGTGGGAATACCCTGTAGGAGAGGGCCGAATAGCTCCCACACTGAATCGACAAAGCTGAGGGATGTCTTTTGACAGCAGATTTCGCCAGGTTCGAAGGGGAAGGTTGACCACATCCAGTGCAACCGATTAATGGCCCCTTGATGCAGACCGACCACGCCTTTGGGCTGACCTGTTGACCCAGAGGTATAGATGAGATAGGCAGGACTGCTGGGCGATGACCAGGAACCAAGCGGCTGTGTGGGAGTATGGGCGATCGCCTCCCAGTCGCGATCCATATAAATCACGGTGAGGTCTTGGACTGGAAGTTTGGGCAGCAGGGGCTGCTGGGTGAGCAAAACCGAGATTTCAGCATCCGATATCATGAATGCGAGTCTGTCAGCAGGGTAGGCGGGATCCAGGGGCACGTAGATCCCGTTAGCCTTCAAAATACCCAGCAGGCCGACGTAGGCATCGGCAGAACGCTCCACACAAATGCCCACCCTCATGCCAGGGACAACCCCCTGAGATTGAAGATAGTGGGCCAGCCGATTGGCGCGCTGATCCAGCTCTCGATAGGTGAGCGTGGTGCGATCGTCCTGTACCGCCACCCGATGGGGCGATCGCTGGGCCTGGACCTCAAAGAGTTGGTGCAGGCAACAGTCAGGAAAATCAGCTTCGGTTTGGTTCCAGTCCACTAATAACTGCTGGCGTTCCCCAGGGGTGAGCAACGGCAGCACCCCAATGGGGCATTCGGGCTGGGCAATCACTCCGGCCATTAAGGTTTGGAGATGTCCCGCCAGCCGGACAATGGTCGATGGGGCGAACAGATCAGTACAGTATTCCAGTTCCCCCTGGAGCCCCTCGTCGGTTTCGCGAAATGTCAGGGTCAAATCATATTGGGTGGTTTTGGGCTGGATCGCAAAGGGGGTTACGGTTAGCTCCGGTAGGGAGGGCAGCGCACTAGGGGCATTCTGGAAAATAAACATCACTTGAAACAGCGGTGAATAGCTCAGATCTCGCTGGATCTGGAGTTTCTCCACGAGCTGTTCAAAGGGCAGGTCTTGATGGTGTTGAGCCTCTAGGGCAACCTGCCGCACCCGGTGCAGCAGCTCCAGAAAGGGAGGATTGCCCCCCAGGTTGGTCCGCAGGATCACGGTGTTGACCAAGAATCCGATCAGATCTTCTGTGGCAGCGAGGTTGCGTCCGGCCATCGGTGAACCAACGGCAATATCGTCTTGTTCGGTGTAGCGGTAGAGCAATACGTTGAAGACCGCAAAGAGGGTCATGAACAGGGTGGTTTCGGCCTTGCGGCTCAGGGTTTTGAGGGCCTGGGTTGTACCCTCTGAAACCTGAAATAGATAGCGATCGCCGCGATAGCTTTGCCGAGCGGGGCGCGGATAATCAGTCGGCAGCGGCAAGAGCGCCTGGACAGCTCGTAGCTGCTGGCGCCAGTAGTCTAGGTGATCGGCAAAAGCCTGGGCTGGCCAGGATTGTCGCTGCCACCGGGCAAAATCAGCGAACTGGAACGGTAGATCGGGTAGCGGAGAATCCTGGCCAGCCGTAAATGCCCTGTACAGCTGTTCTAATTCCCGGTAGAAAATCCCCAGAGACCAGCCATCGGAAATGATATGGTGCTGGGTCACCACTAAAACATGCTCCTGAGGGCTGAGCTTCAGGAGCAGGATACGGATCAGCGGCCCCAGGGCTAGATCAAAGGGCTGCTGTGCGGACGCTTGGGCCATGTCCTGGACTTGAGCCGTCTTTTCGGATTCAGGGAGATGGCTCAGATCACAGATGGGGAGAGAGCGCGGTGCCCAGGGGTTTACCCGTTGGGTTGCTTCCCCAGCCGTTGTTTGAATCGTGGTGCGTAAGATACCGTGGCGACGCACGATTTCCTGCAAGCTCTGCTCTAGGACTTCAACCTGTAATGACCCTGAAAGTCGCAGCCCAGCCGTGCAGTTGTAGGCAGCATTATGGGGCTCTAGCTGGTCTAGCAGCCATAGCCTTTGCTGGCTGAAGGAGAGCGGGGCTGAGTCAGAGGGGGCACCCTGGAGGGTCAGGGATGGTCGCTGCTTCCCCGTGCCGCCTCCCTCAAGGTGCTCGGCCAGCCCAGCTAGCGTGGGTGAGGCAAAGAATTGGGGAAACGTGAGCCCTTGTCCCAAGACCTGCCGAATTTGATTGAGCACCCGCACGGCTGAGATGGAGTCACCGCCTAGGTGAAAAAAGTTATCGTTGAGCCCCACTTGGGGGACGTTAAGAACTTCACACCAGATGTCCGCCAGCTGTTTGACGATCGGCGATCGCCCTAGGTCAGTCTCGGACTGTTCGGGATGCTGCGTCCCTAAGCCGAGTTTTTGGGCGAGACCGATCCGCTGGAGCTTTCCCGTGGGGCCTTTGGGGATCTCTGTCAGGCATAGGATTTGTACGGGAACCTTGAAGGGAGCTAAGCGGTTCGCCAGAAAAGCATGCAGTTCGGCTGTGGGGGGGATGGCCCCCGGTTGTAAAACAACGGCAGCGGCTACGGCCTCGCCCAGACTCGGGTGAGGTGCAGCAAAAGCCACCGCCTGGGCAATGGCAGGATGATCCAGGAGGACATGCTCTACTTCATGGGGCGAAATTTTTTCGCCGCCTCGATTGATCATTTCCTTGAGGCGCCCCTGTAAAAACAAGCGACCCTCCGGATCGAGGTAGCCCAAGTCCCCGGTGCGAAACCAGCCTTGATAAAAGGCCGATTGATTGGCCGCAGGGTTGTCAACGTAGCCCTGGGTCACGCTATCCCCGCGAATCACGACTTCGCCGATTTGGCCTGCTGGGGCGAGTTCATGGTTGTCATCCAGGATGGCGACCTCCGGGCCAGCCTCCGGGCCAGCCGCCATGCCCACTGAACCCGGCCAACGTTGACCGGGAGGGAGTGGGTTGCTGGTCATTTGATGGGCTGCTTCCGTCATCCCATAGGCTTCAATCATCGGTACGCCAAATACCTGTTCGACCGCCCGCAAAACCTGGGGAGGCAGGGGTGCCGATGAGGAGCGAATAAATCGCAGCGGGGCCTGGGCGATCGCCTCTGGATAATGGGGCGCGAGCCTCAAGATGGCTTGATGAATCGTAGGTACCGCCGAGAACCAGGTGGGTTGTTCTTCAAGGAGCCAGTCAAAGAAAGCTGCCCCCTGAAAGCCCGCTGTACAGATGACACTTCCCCCAGCCTGTAGCGACGCGAGCAACACGCCCACCAGTCCATGAATATGGAAGAGGGGCATCAGATTCAAACTGCGATCGCGGGGGGCTAGGGCCAGGGTTGTGGCAATGTTTGCCGCCGAAATGCAGAGGTTGCGGTGGGTTAAAGGGACTTGCTTGGGTCGCGCAGTGGTTCCGGATGTATGCAGCACGAGGGCAATATCCGCTGCTTCTGTCCAGGGAGGCTGGCTCGTTTCATGGGGATTACCCACCTGGGCCAGGGTTACTATCCCAGCCGCATCATGGGGATTTGAGTCCAGCTCTAGGATGGGAATGTTTTGGGTTGCAGCGACCGAAAGCACTGGGTTCTGAGACCCAGCTGGCACAATCACAGCCTTGACTTTTAAATCGGCCAGGTAAAACTCAAACTCAGGGGCACTATAGGCTGGATTCAGGGGGGCTGCGGTGGCAACGGTGGTCACCCCTAAAAAGGCGGCTGCCATCTCCGGGCCGTTGGGCAACACAATGGCAATGCGATCGCCACGACCAATGTCTTGATCTACCAGACTTTGCCGCAGTGCAATCGTTTGCTGAAACAACGCTTGGTAGGTCATTGCAGGACGACCCGGAGCTGCGATCGCTGCGGCATTGGGCCGAGACTGAGCATGCAATTCCAGTAAGCGGCCAATACTTTGCCTGTCTACTGCAAGGGTAAAAGGATGAAGAAAATTACCTGACACGCGCCTCCGAGAGATTCTGCTGTAAGACAAATCAATTGCCTGCTTTAAGGTAATCCTGGATCGGGGGAAATAGATAAAATGATGACCTCAGCGATTATATCCTTGGCAAAGCAAAATCATAAAGCGAATTTTTAATCGAGGCATATCCCATGGCAGATATCTTAAGCTTTGAGTTGATTTCTTGAGATCATGTATGTTCTTTTGGAACAGATCTAGATAAAGGATATTCAGTATTCATGCATGTTAATTATGAGTTCATGCTGAACTTTATTCAAAAGAATTCGACGCATCGGTCTAGAACGCTTGATTATGGTTGCGGTCAAGCTGAGGTTATTCTCGCGGGCAGTCAACTCAATCTTGAAATCAACGGGGCAGATGTTTTTTATGAAGGCAGTAATGCGAAACAAGCCGTTGAAAAACTAGGGCTATTGGGCAGTACCGTGAAGGAAATTAAAAATGGCCGTCTAGAATACCCCGATGCTCATTTTGATTTAATTGTGAATAATCAAGTCATAGAGCATGTGGAGGAGCTGGAGCCTGCTCTGGTTGAGTTGCATCGGGTTTTGAAGCCTGGAGGTAAAATACTATGCCTGTTTCCCGCTCAAGATATCTGGTGGGAAGGTCATGTGGGCTTACCCTTGATCCATCGATTTCCCATGAACAGCAAAGCTCAACGCTACTTTGCCTACTTGTGCCGATTAATGGGACTGGGTTACTTTAAGGCAGGAAAAACAAAATGGCAGTGGGCTTGTGATGCTTGCGACTGGCTAACGGCCTACACTCACTACCGTTCTGCCGCTGAAATTGAAGCGCTCTTTCTGAGGTATTTTTCGGGGGTTGAGTATTGTGAAAGAGACTATATATTGTTTCGGCTTGAGTGCAAACAGAACTTGAATCGAACTATTTTGAGGAAATTAATGCATACGCTTTATTTGCAATCTCTCCTGATATTTTTTTATCGCAAAAGATGCGGTGTAGTTTTGGTCGCTCAAAGATAGCGAATGACTATTATCGAAAACACCGATTTATTTTCTCAGCCGGATCAAAACGGTGATACCTATAGACCTGCTTAATCTGTCGCGGGTCATTGTCAGAGTCAAATCGAACCGCCCTACTCATGCTCACTTCCCCGCTAATACCGCAAGATGAGGTTGACCCGCAGCCGCGCATACTGTATCTCGCGCTGTGCAACCC
The DNA here is from genome assembly GCA_964644325.1 of uncultured bacterium. GTDB lineage: Bacteria > Cyanobacteriota > Cyanobacteriia > Thermosynechococcales > Thermosynechococcaceae > CAZXWR01. The sequence goes on along the minus strand of CAZXWR010000001.1, from coordinate 49,883 downwards.
TGACTTACCTGTAACGGGCGCTACCGTTCGGATGGGGGCGATGATTCGCTACTTAGGGGCGCACTTTGACCTGACCCTGGTGAATCTATCGGGCTCTGGGCATGGGGTTGATTCAGCGTTAGAGGCACACTATCGGCAGCGCATGGCGTTGCCGGTCTCGACCAGAGTTCAAATTCCCTTTTCCCAGGCGAGATACTTTCTGTTCTCGCCTGCACTCTACTCAGCTGCCCGTGAGCTTCTAGCCCAGCGTCACTATGACTATTTGTGGTTGGATTATGGGCTGGCAGCGGTCTACGGTAACCTGCTGGCAAAATCTCACGGTATCCCGGTTATTTACAGCTCCCATAATGTTGAGTATCAGCTTTATCTGGATCAGTGCCGTCAGGATCCGCGACGTTTGGCATTAGCCCCTTATGTATATTGGGCTGAACGCGCAATTTGTCGGTTGGCTGCGCTGGTTGTGGTGATTTCAGAGCCGGATCGAAAACGCTATACCCAGTGGCGATCGCGCGATCGCACCCTGGTGATTCCCCAAGGCTTTGACCCCGCTGAATGCCACCCGTTCTATGCGCCAGCGCCAGGGCCACCGACCGTTTTATTTGTTGGCAGCTTCAAAGATGAAAATAATCGTCGGGCCGCCCGCGATATCGTACAGCGCATTGCCCCGCAAGTTGCATTAGCGGTTCCGGAGGTTCGCTTTGTGTTGATTGGATCTGACCCTCCCCCAGATCTAGTTGGGGCCAATATCGACTGCCTAGGGTTTGTCGAAGACCTAGCGCCGTATTTTCGTCAGGCCCACCTCTTGATTGCGCCCATGGCCTTTAGTCATGGCATGTCGACCAAGGTGGTGCAGGGGCTAGCCTTTGGGAAGCCAGTGCTGACGACTCCCCAAGTGGCTGCCACCCTACCGGGCCGCTACCGACAGTTGCACGTTGCCTCACTGGTAGACTTTGCGACCCATATCGTCGAGATCCTCCAACACAGCCCTCCAGTCGATGCCAGTCAGTTTGACCACCTGTGCGAACAGTTTGGCTGGCCCAATCTCATGGAACAGCTCCGGCAACGGATTCTGCGCTGCAAGGCAGGGTAGTGTAAGCTCTCGTATCTAGAGCAGCAGTGCAGCGTGAGGGATATCAGCCCTTAGCCCAGCGGGTTGTGCCACGATTGAGTGAACTATTAGAAGATCCTAACTATGGAGCCCAGGCTGTAACGATTGCCCGTATTATCCAAGCAGAAAATGGCGTTAGATTAGCGGGGGATGCCATCAAAAAACAGCTGCAAGCAGGAGCAACGCAGCCGGATACAGAATAGGAAATGACACCATGGCTATGTCTCTGACTGAAGTCGTAAAAGAGCTACCGTCCGTTGCCCGAGACCTCTATGAGAACCATGTGACCAAACGTTTTCAGGTCATCTCACCGACGGTCTTGCACATTAATGTGAACCTGCGCTGTAATACCCAGTGCTCGATGTGCAACATCTGGAAGCTGAAATCAACCCAGATGCTCAGTCTAGAGGAGCTGGACGGTATCTTTGCCGATCCGGTCTATCGTCGCATTGAGTACATCATTCTCGCTGGCGGGGAACCGACGCTGCGCAGTGACCTCCCAGAGATTGTGACGCTGATGCACCACCATATGCCCCGCCTCAAAAAGCTGATGATTGCATCAAACGTGATCAATCGGGCCAGCGTGCAAAAGCAGTACCCGCGCATTGCCCGTTACTGTGCCAGCCACAACATTCGCTTAACCTTGGGGGTCTCTTTAGACGGGGTGGGCGAGACCCATAACCAGGTGCGCGGGGTACCTGGTGCCTTTGACAAGGTGATGGAAAATGTGCAGTTTATGCAGCAGCTGCAAAACGAAGTGCCCTTCAATATGAGCCTGGATCCGACCATCTTTTCGATGAATGTGCAGGAAATGCAGCAGCTTCAGGATTTAGCCGATCGCTTAAAGCTGCCCATCACCTTTCAGTTTGCAGCGGTGGCTAACGACTACTACGACAATGCTGATCTTGAATCGGTGCTTACGGTGGATGAACGAGGGCGGCAGAGCATCATTACGTTCTTAAAGCAGCGCATTGCGGAAGCTTCTTTATTCGATGCCCTGGCCTGCTATTACTCCGAGGTGATTCAACGGGCACAGGGGGCAACGACCCGGACATTGCCCTGCCCATTTGCCGATCAGGGCTTACTCCTGAATCCGGATGGCTCACTCCAGTACTGCCACAATAGTCAGCCCATCGGGAATGTGCTTCAGCAGTCCTCATCGGAACTGTACTACGCTGAGCAAAACTTGGCTTACCGGGACAGGGTGCGGCAAAACAAGTGTCAGAGTTGCCAAATGTCCTGCTTATTTTTTGTGAGTCTCCGGAAAGAGGTTTTTCCCTATTTGGGGTTTTTGCTCAGGCGATCGCTTGGTCGGTTGCCTTGGCAGCGCCAGGAATCAGCAACTCTGAAATAAGGGGTCACAGTGATTCGCTGTAGAGCAGGATGGGTCTGAGGGGGTGCTGAGTTGGAATCGGGAGAAGGCTATGGGCATTGCCACACATAAAAACCAGCTGCTGCGCTATAAACTGCGAACCGTGGGGCTGCGTCACACCCTTTGGGTGGCTTACCTAGACTGGACAGATAGTCTGCAATATCACCTGCACAAACGTTTCCCAAAACTGCCGTTTTCGCCCCGGTCGGTGCAAATTGAATGCACAACGCGCTGCAACCTGAAGTGCACCATGTGCGAGATTTCCTACTGGACTGAAAAACCTGCCGATCTTCAGTTTGAAAACATTCAGCAAATGGTGGCCCATCTGCCGCGACTAAAGCGGGTCGACCTAACGGGAATCGGTGAAGCTCTGATGAACCCGAAGTTTATGGAGATCGTTCAGTTTCTCAAGGGGCAGGGTATCTACGTTACTCTGAACGACAACTTTACCCTGATGACTGAGCTGACAGCACGACGCCTGGTTGAACTGGAGGTAGACCAGATTTTTGTTTCCTTGGATGGTGCCACCCAGGAAACCTACGAGCAGATTCGTCGGGGGGCTAAGTTTGAAACCGTGATTGCCAATGTGCAGCGGCTGCTGGCTATTAAGGAGCAACTGAGCAAGAAACTGCCGGAGGTCAAAATCAATTGTGTTGTTACCCTGAGCAACTATCCAGAACTGCCTGATCTCATCGAGCTGGCCCATACCCTCGGTATTGGCATGGTGCAGTTTGTGAATGTAATCACCTTTGAGGACACGGCTCAGTTGGGGACTCAAGATTTGCAGAGGGTGCAGGGTATCTTTCAAAAAACTGTGGCGCGTGCCCAAGCACTTGGTGTTTTGGTCAAGATTGAGCTGTTTGATAAGTTGCCTGTACAGCAGTGCGATTTCCCCTGGACTCGTAACTTTGTGACCTATGACGGCTATGTGCACCCCTGCTGTTACACAACTCAGAACGGCGATCGCACGGCCCAGAACCAGAGGAGTTTAGGTAATTTAATAGAGCATTCATTCGCTGATTTATGGTGTGGCCCAGAGTACGTAGCCTTCCGAGAAAAAATGAAGCAGGGGATTCTGCCTTACCAGTGTAAAAACTGTCCTAAATACGATGGCAAAACTGATCTCCAGTCAGGGCATTACCATCCTCAGTCAGCTCAAGCTCGATAAGATTAAACATTGATTGGAGGATAATCTATGCACTAGACTGGATTATCCACTCGAAAAATGGACATTGCTAGCTTCTTCATGCAACAGATTACTGTCATCCCAAAAAACATTGTCCAGCCTTTGGGTGTAGTTGCCCTACTTATTTTTGGTCTAGACGCTGCAATTCATATCCTAACGATGCTGAGAAGTTCTAAACAAATAGTTGCGCTGCAATCTCTCTTTCAAGTTGGATCTGAGAATAATATCCCGACATGGTATGCTTCTGCTCTGTTGCTTTTATGCTCTCTTCTCTTAATTTGCATTGCATTAGTGAAAAAGCAAAGGCGTGATCGATTTTCACTTCACTGGCTGGCGTTGGGCGTTATTTTTGTTGTGCTTTCTATCGATGAAGTTGCCATGCTCCACGAAAGAGCGGGAGATTTATTAGAATTATTGCCTTTTCGATATACAGGATGGTTTAACTTTCAGTGGGTTATTCTCGGTATTCCAGCCACTTTAATTTTTGTGCTGTCCTATATCAGGTTTCTATTTTCTTTGCCGCCGCGTACAGGTGCTCTGTTTCTAATCGCTGGGAGCATTTCCATTGCTGGTTATCTGGGTATGGAAATGATCGCAGGCCACCATGCGAGTATACATGGCGATCACAATAATACGTACTATCTTCTAACTTACTGTGAAGAATTTTTAGAGGTACTAGGGAGTCTAGTCTTTTTATTTTCTCTTTTTTCCTATATTGATCTTTATTTTAGAGGTCTAGAAATTAAGATTGGCACAACTCAATTTAAGGTGTAGTAAACCGTCTCAGTAGGCTAAGTGACTTTTCCATGCGTTGATCTGCAATGGCTGTTTTTTCTATCAATACTCCGGACAGTTTTTGAAAGCCAACGACAGAATAGGGGTTTCAGCCCTTAGCTAGCATGGAAAAGCCAACGAGAAATCAATGGTTTCAGCCGTTCTCTGAAAAACTGTCCGGACTGTTGTTCTATGAGGGGGTGGATATTGACTTTCTCGTTGGGGAGCCAACACCACTCCGAGCAGCGGCCTGGAGGTCTGTGAGATGTTTGCTCGCGCCATGCTGATGATTGTGAGCAAAGTGATCGCCCACGCTGCCTTCTTACTCGTTGGTGTTGTCTTAGCGCGCACCCTAAGCCGCGCTGAATTTGGCACGTTTAATCAGGTGTGGTTGGTCAATAAGTCATTACTCTATTTCTTTGAGCTTGGCTTGCCCGTCAGTGTTTTTTATTTTTTGCCCCGATTAGAACGCGATCGCCAGAAGGGGTTCATCCTGCAAACCCTGCTCAGCCTGACCCTGTTTGCGATTCCCTTCTCAGCTGCGCTTTATCTCCTGGCCGAACCCCTCTCGGTTCACTTTAATAATCCAGAGCTGGCCGATTACTTACGTCTGTTTGCCTTTTATCCCTTGGTGACCTTGCCCACAATCTGCACGGAAGAGATTCTGCTCAGCCTCAATCGCACAGGGCAAGCGGCCCTCTTTGAAAGCCTCAGTAAAATCGCCATGATTTTGGCCGTGGCTACCGCCGCCCTGTTTGGCCAACGTCTAGACTGGGTTTTTAAGGCACTGATTGCCTATGGGTTAGTGCAGGCAGTGTTGGGGCTCTGGTTTGTATGGCAGCCTGTCCGTCACCTAACGCTTGTGTTTTCCCGAGCGGAATGGCGTAATCAGCTTGTCTATGCGGCTCCCTATGGCCTTTCTACCCTGGCGGGAGCCTTGAACTACCAGGTCGATAAGGTGTTCGTGGCACTGGTAAATCCTCCGGCATTGTTTGCCATCTATGCTGCGGGTGCCTTTGAAATTCCCTTGGGCGGGGTGACCTCGCTCCCGGTGGTGTCGGTGATGATGGGTGACCTGACCCAGAGATTTGCGGCCGGGGATATTCAGGGGTTCCTGGCGCTGTGGCACCAGTCCATGCGGAAGCTAGCGCTGCCCATTTTTGCCGTCATTACCTTTTTGATGGTCTTTGCAGAGCCTGTTGTCACCGGGTTATTTTCGGCGCAGTATGCCGCAAGTGTGTGGCCGTTTCGTCTCTATCTGCTGTTTTCACCCCTGAGAATTACAGTCTTGAACTATATTCTGGCTGCCTTGGGTAAAACTGAGGCGGTGTTTCGGGCACAGCTGATCGCCATGGGTGTGAATATTGGGCTAGGCTACCTGCTGCTTCAGTCCTTTGGCTGGCTGGGTGCTGCGACCGCAGCGGTGGGGAGTGGCTACGTTTTCGCGCTGCTGTTGCTGCTGAAAATTCGCCAGCAGCTCCAGGTGAACTGGCGGCAGCTGGCCCCTTGGTCAGATCTGGCTCGGGTCGGAGGGGTGGCGATCGCCACGGCGGTCTGTACGGCACCTGTTCTTCTGTTGCCCCTGGGCGGAGTGGCGCAACTGGCGCTGGGTTTGGGACTCTACCTAGCCCTCTACTTGGTGGGTAATCTATGGGTCAAGACCATTACCCTGGCTGAGCTGCAAGCCCTAAGGCGCTGGACTTTTGGCAAACTAAAAACGGTATGGCAACAAAATACGTGATCCCCGAAGGTTGGGAGGACTTTTGAGACAGCTCTACCCATCATGAGTGCAACGCATCAATACACCTCCGTTCGATGCTGTTGTCCCCCTTACCCGCAACTTCAACCGAAACTATCGTGACCCAATCTCTCCCGCCTGCGTCGCAGACCTTGCCAAATGTTGGCGTAGTCATCCTCAATCACAACGGCAAACAGCTGGCGCAAGCCTGCATTCAGAGTGTGCTCAAGTCGACCTATCCCCACAAAGAAATTATTCTGGTGGACAATGCTTCCACGGATGGTTCAGTTGAGTTCCTGCGCGATCGCTTTCCCCAGATCATCCTGGTTGCTAACCCTGAAAACCTGGGCGTGGCGGGGGGGCGCAACAGTGGGTTTCGAGAAGCCGTACGACGAGGCTATGACTACATTTTGTCCTTGGATAACGACGCTTGTATCGAAGCTCAGCTGATTGATGCCCTGGTGAGGGTCGCCGAATCCGAGCCGCAGATTGGCATTTTAGGCCCTAAAACCTACAATCAGGGGTCACAGACCCTGCAATGTGCCGGGGGGCAAATTACCTACACCCAAAATGTCTGCGCCGAGCGCGGTGCGGGTGAAATCGATCGCGGTCAGTATGACAGCGGGGTCGACGTTGATTATGTGCCCGGATTTGGCTTCATGGCGCGGCGAGCGGTGTTTGAGCGCCTCAATTTTGTGGATGAAACCTTCTATGGCTATGGCCATGAAGATACAGATTTTTGCGTGCGTGCCCGTCAGCTGGGCTACCGGATTGTGTATGTGCCCCAAGCTATTCTGTGGCACCAGGGCTCAGCGACCATTGGCAGCTACAGTCCCCGTAAAAAATACTTAGAAGCCGTTAATTCGGCCTATTTTGTCCGGAAACATGGCACTGTGCCAAATCGACTGAAGTATGCTTTTTTTGCGGGGGTCGGACTTATTTATGCCTTGATCGTACAGACGCCACGGGGCAATCATAGGGCTGTATTAGCCAAAGCCCGTGGCCTTTGGGTCGGTTTGCGGAAGCCCTTAATCTGACAGTGAGGAGTGAGCATGGTCAAAATTCTGGGCATATCCGATGGCATGACGGGCGGTGCCGCCCTGATTGAGGACAGCCAGATTCTCTACGCCATCCATGAAGAACGGCTGATCCGGGCCAAAATGGCAACGGGGTTCCCCCAAGCTGCTATTGACCTGGTATTGACCGATACCCAAACCCAACCCAGCGACATCGATGGCATTGCGATCGCCACCATCAATGAAGTGTATCGGGCGCAGGCGATCGCCTACGATGGCTGGCTGCTGCGGGAGCAGGCTCCCCTGAAAGAAGCTTTGCTGAGTTTGTCTTCGGGGGTCAACCAAGTTTTTGGGGCCAGCCCCATCCTCCAGAAATCCTATTACAAGCTCAAGTCCATCTTGGGGCAGTCTCGACGGCAAATCTTACAGCAGCGCCTGCGCCAGGACTGGGGCTTTACCTGCCCCATTCAGTTTATGGAGCATCATTTTGCCCATGCCTGTAGTGCCTACTTCACCAGCGGGTTGACCGACGCCACCGTGATTACGATGGACGGTGCCGGAGATAATATTTCTTCGCGAGTCTATGCCGTGCAGCACGGCAAATTTCAGCCGCTGCAAACGGTTTCTAGCTTTGACTCTCTAGGCAACTATTACGCCTATATCACCCATCTGTGCGGCTTTAAGGCCCAAAAGCACGAAGGCAAAATTACCGGACTCGCTGCCTACGGTCAGCCGATCTATGCAGATCTGCTCCAGCAGTTTATTGACTATGAGACCGGGCAAACGCGAAACAAGGGTCAGGTGTTTTACTGGTCTGCCGTTAGAGCGTTGCAGCAGGTGTTGCCTAAGGATGTTAAGCGCGAAGACCTAGCCAGCAGTATGCAGCAGGTTTTAGAACGGGTGGGCTGTGCCTACATTGAACACTGGGTTGCCCAAACAGGCTGCGGCGCGCTGGCATTAGCAGGCGGGATTTTTGCCAACGTCAAGTTCAACCAGAAAATCCATGAACTGAGTACCGTTGACTCGGTTTTTGTCCATCCTGGCATGGGTGATGAAGGACTGGCCGTGGGCGCTGCCCTTGCCTATGGCGCCAAACAGCCAGGTGCTCTCCCTGCTGCTGTGCCCTTGACGGACGTTTACTTAGGGCCGAGCTATGGCGACAGCCAGATCGAACAGGCGATCGCCGCCGCTGGATTGAACGCTGAGTATTGCCCTGACATTGAATCCAAAGTTGCTGCCCTGCTCGCGCAAGGTGCGGTCATTGCGCGCTTCAATGGCCGGATGGAATACGGTCCCCGGGCTCTGGGCAACCGTTCAATTCTGTATCAGCCCACGGATTGCACCGTCAATACCTGGCTCAATCAGCACCTAAACCGCACTGAATTTATGCCCTTTGCCCCCGCAGTCCTGATAGATTTTGCCGCTCAGTGCTTCCAGACTGTTCAAGGGGCAGAGCACGCCGCCCGATTTATGACGATCACCTTCGACTGCACAGACTGGATGAAACAGCATTGTCCCGCAGTGGTGCATGTGGACGGCACAGCCCGTCCCCAATTCATAGACCCAGTCACAAACCCGAGTTTTTACCGGATTGTCAACCATTACCGCAAGCTGACTGGACTTCCTTGCGTCATAAACACCAGCTTCAATATGCATGAAGAACCGATCGTGTGTAGCCCTGATGACGCAATTCGGGGGTTTATTGCTGGTAATCTGAGCTACCTGGCCATAGGATCCTATCTCATGGTTCAGCCCACACCATAAAGCTGTTCCATCGCTGTGACTGTTGCTGTCGCCCAAATAACGCTAAAAACGCAACATATATGCATTCAAACTAGGGGAACAAGCTAAATCAGGAGAATTGTGCGCCTGGGTGACGAAATCCAAACGGTGCGCTTATATTGAGTGGATAACGGTACTTACCATCTAGTTCGCTATCGCTTTCAAAATGATTCACGCTTGGTAAACGCAATTTTCCTACAGCTATCTTTACAAACCCTAGATAGCCTGGTGGGGTGCAATGATTCAGATGCCTTTATTAAAGTCCCATTCAGTGTCAGTGATCGTCCCTGTTTATCAAGGAGGAGCTGCCTTTCGTCGATGTTTACAGTGTCTTTGCACGCTAGAGCCTGCTCCTCACGAAATTATTGTGGTCGAGGATGGTTCTAGGGATGGGTCAGGTTTGCTGGCGACAGAATGGGGGGCTAGAGTAATCTCTGTTCCTCAGAATGAGGGGCCTGCCAGTGCGCGCAATCGTGGCGCTGCGATCGCCACGGGTGAGATCTTGTACTTTGTCGATGCTGATGTTGAGGTTCCGACACATGCGATCGCCCAGGTGATGGACTCCTTCCATGCGCAGCCTGATCTAGCAGCCCTGATTGGGTCCTACGACGACACGCCAGCGGCCCCTAACTTTCTGTCGCAGTATAAAAACCTACTGCATCACTATACCCACCAGACTGCCTGTGAAAAAGCATCCACCTTTTGGGGGGCCTGCGGTGCAATCCGTCGGGATGTATTTAACAGTCTGGGTGGGTTTAACGTTGGCTGGCGCAATCGCGTTGAAGATATAGAGCTAGGGTATCGTCTCAACCAGGCAGGCTTTGCGATCCAACTCAATAAGACCTTACAGGTTAAACACCTTAAGCAATGGACTGCGATTTCTTTGGTGCAGGCCGACGTTTTCTTCCGGGCCATTCCCTGGACGCTCCTAATTTTCCGGGAGCGAAAGCTGCAAAATGACCTAAATCTTAGGCATTCTAGCCGTGCCAGTGTGTTGCTAGTTTATGCTCTGGTTCTATCTTGCTTGGCGATACCTTGGTGGCCCCTGAGCGCAACGCTGGCGGCAATCGGCGTCGCTTTAGCTTTGTTTTTAGTGAATCTTGCGTTTTATCGCTTTCTTTGGTGCAAGCGGGGGGGGATTTTCGCCGCACAGTCAGTGTTTTGGCACTGGCTCTACTACTTCTATGGTGGCCTTGCCTTTGGGGTCGGCGCTTTTTTGCATGGGTGCGCTCGTTTGGGCTTATCCTCCCAGGTCGTGCAGCGTTCGACCTTAGGTACTTAAACAGTTGGAGTTCTCCATGACGCACTACCCTGTTGTCATTATTGGAGCGGGGCCAGCTGGCTTAACCGCAGCCTACGAGCTAACGAGTCGGGGGGTTCAGTCCCTCGTGTTAGAACAATCAAACCAGGTGGGTGGGATTGCCCGCACCGAATTATACAAAGGCTACCGCATTGATATTGGTGGGCATCGGTTCTACACAAAGGTTGGCCGAGTCCAGCAACTCTGGCAAGAGCTATTGGGCGATCGCTTCATCAGCGTGCCACGTTTATCGCGGATCTACTATCGGGGTAAATTTTTTGACTACCCTCTGGCCATCCCCAACACGCTCGGGAATCTGGGTATCCTCCCCAGCTGTCTGATTGTCCTGAGCTATCTCAAGGCCAACCTCAACGTGTGGTTGCGACTGGTGCCAGATCCAGAAACCTTTGAAGACTTCGTCACCCATCGCTTTGGGAAGTACCTCTACAAAACCTTTTTCAAGACCTACACCGAAAAAGTTTGGGGGATTCCCTGTCATAAAATCCAGGCTGACTGGGCTGAACAAAGAATTCAGGGGATGTCCTTGCGCAAAGCCGTACTCAACGCTCTGTTTGGCAGCAATACCGCCAAAAGCCTCATCAAAGAATTTCAATATCCCGTTTTGGGGCCAGGCTTGATGTGGGAGTCGTTTCAGGCCGCTATTGCAGCCCGTGGCAGTCAAACCCACCTGAATACGGGGGTGGTTTCCTTGAAGCGAGACCGCTACCGTATTTTGAACGTGGTCGTCGAGCAGGCCGGCAAGCAGGTTGAAATCAAGGCAGATCAGTTCATCTCCAGCATGCCGATTACGGCCCTCATCCAGCGCTTAGATCCGCCAGCGCCGCCGGAGGTGAAGGCGGCAGCGCAGTCCCTCTCTTACCGGGCATTCCTGATTGTTGCCCTGATCGTGGACAGTCCGGATCTATTTCCCGACAACTGGATTTATGTCCATAGCCCCCACGTCAAGGTCGGACGCATTCAAAACTTTAAGAACTGGAGTGCGGCAATGGTGCCTGACCCCAGTAAAACCTGTTTAGGCATGGAATACTTTTGCGACGAAGGCGACGAAATTTGGCGCTTATCCGAGTCGGAACTGATCAGCTTGGCTACCCAAGAAATTGCACAGCTGGGACTAGCCCAGGCAGCCCAGGTCGAAGATGGCACGGTCATTCGGCAACCTAAAGCCTACCCCGTCTACGATCGCGACTATCGAGAGCATCTACAGGTCATCCAGGACTATCTCGGCCAGTTTGAGAATCTGTATACCATTGGCCGGAATGGGATGCATCGCTACAACAACCAGGATCATTCAATGTTGACGGCAATCCTGGCGGTTGAGAATCTGTTTGGCGCAGGTCATGACCTGTGGACAGTCAACACGGAGCGTTCCTATCAAGAGGAATTTACGAAGGAAGAATGGCAGGAGCGCCGCCACGAGAGTCCAGTCCAGTCCTCTAGTGCCCCATCTGGTGTGCCAGTGCCGACTGCCCCCACGATCCTGCAGCGGTATCAGCAGCTGATCGCGGCCGGCACACACAGGTTTGTGCAGCTCAAAAACCGTCACTTTTTGTTTATCGATGCGGCCCTATTTCTACTCACACCCTTTCTAGCCCTGCTGCTTCTCCTAGGCAGCGTTGAGAATATTGAGCTGTTTCTCCCGGGCGTTGCCGTTGCAACCGTATTACTCTTGACCATCAAAGTCGTGGTCTATTGGTCTTGCGGTTTTTATCGACGGTACTGGCGCTTTGCCAGTATTGAGGAGCTGATGCAACTGGCGGGCCTTACCCTCGGTGCAACGATGCTGGGGATGCTCGGCTACCCGGTCCTCAATTGGCTGTTTCAATTGCCGACAATCCCCCGGTTTTTACCCCTCATTGACGGCCTGCTCAGTTTCTTTTTGGTCGGAGCCCTGCGGTTTAGCGTCCGGGCCTTGGGGAGTAGAGAACATGTGCAGCCGCTGCTTGATGTGGGCGATAAACAGGAGCGAGTACTCGTCGTCGGCGCAGGCAGTGCTGGGGTGTCCCTGGTTCATGAGATGCAGCGCAATCCACAGCTCCAGCTCCAGCCCGTTGCCTTTGTTGATGATGACCCGGCTAAACGGGCGCTGCGGATTGGGCGTCTGTCGGTTTTAGGCGATCGCCATGCCATTCCGCACCTGATCCATTCCTTGAATATTCATCGGGTTGTGATTGCGATACCCTCTGCACCGGGTAAAGCCATTCGCGAAATTCTCGAAATTTGCCAGAGTGTGGACATCATCACCAGCACCTTGCCAGGACTCCACGAAATCTTAAATGGCCGCGTTCGCCTCGATAGTATTCGCGATATTTGTATTGAGGACTTATTGCGCCGTGATCCCATCCAAACCGATATTCAGCGGGTGTCAGAGTTTATTCGCGGCAAACGGGTCTTAGTTACCGGCGCTGGGGGCTCCATTGGCAGTGAGCTGTGTCGGCAAATTCTCATCTGTCAGCCCGCCGAGATTATCCTTTTGGGCCACGGTGAAAACTCCATCTTTGATATCTATCACGAGCTTAATCGCACCAGCCAAATCTTAGAGAGTGATGGAGCCTTTGTCGGCTCTATAGCCCCGCGTATCTCATCCTTTATTGCAGATGTACGGTTTCCAACGCGTTTAGAACATGCGTTTCAGCAATTCAAGCCTGAGATCGTTTTCCACGCTGCAGCCCACAAGCACGTACCGCTGATGGAACTGAACCCGCCCGAAGCGATCACGAATAATGTGCTGGGCACCCAAAATATGCTGGAGCTGGCGGAGAAATACCAGGTTAACCACTTTGTCATGATTTCAACTGACAAGGCCGTTAACCCAACCAGTGTCATGGGAGCCACCAAGCGCCTAGCCGAAATGCTCGTGCTGCGGGCTGCCCAGCGAAGTGGTAGACCTTACGTTGTCGTGCGTTTCGGGAACGTACTGGGCAGCCGTGGCAGCGTTATTCCCACCTTTCGCAAGCAAATTAGCGTGGGCGGGCCTGTGACCGTGACCCATCCGGACATGACCCGCTACTTCATGACCATTCCTGAAGCTGTACAGCTCGTATTGCAGGCCTGCGTCATCAGTTCTGGCGGCGAAGTCCTGATGTTGAATATGGGGCAAGCGGTCAGAATTATGGATCTGGCCGCAGATCTGATCCGGCTTTCCGGGTACGAGGTGCATCAGGATATTGAAATTGAATTTACCGGGTTACGCCCCGGCGAAAAACTCTGCGAAGAACTGTTTATTCCCGGCGAAGAATACGAGTCTACAGAACATGAAAATTTGGTGGTGGTCAAGAACGCCAGTCGAATTGTGCCTGAAACCCTAGACGCACTCCACGGATTACTGCTCCAAGCTGCCGAAGCCAATCATGGCGCTAAAATTATCCGGTTACTTGAGCAGATGGTTCCTGGCTATCTCTCAACTTCCAAAAATAGCTCAGGTCCTTGGGCTCCGATAGATTTCCCCCAGCATCACCTGCCATCCGCCACTAGTCCCCAAGCCCATCAAGGTCTCAATGGCACCTCATCGTCTGCTGGGCCGCAACTCAAGCGTTCTGAACTGATCGAATCCTTGGCTATTGCGCTGTCACGTCAGGAACTGCGGCTTTACTATCAGCCCATCATTTCACTCCAGCATGATCGAGTTGTAGGGTTTGAGGCGCTTTTACGCTGGAAGCATCCCAAACACGGTTTATTATCTCCAGACCAGTTTATGCCCGTTGCGGAGGCAACAGGGCTCATTATTCCGATCGGATGGTGGGTGTTACAGGAAGTTAGTCAGACCATCCTCGCCTGGCAAGCCTTTGTGCCACCCGACTTCCAAATGACGGTCAGCATTAATTTGTCTGCTAAGCAATTCCTACAGAAAAATTTAATTCAGCAAATTCAGACAAAAATCCCTGGCTGGAGCCTTGTGGCCAAACATCTGCAAATTGACTTACCCGAATCTGTCCTCCGAGACAATTTTGAGGTAGCCCAGAACCTATTGCCACAGCTCAGAACCTTAGGGTTTACCTTACAGGTCGATAATTTTGGTTTACAAGAGTCTCCTGTCTCTTTTGGCGAAGATCTATCTTTAACTTCAATTGAGCAGCAGTTCCATAGCTTAAAGATTGATCCATTTCTGATTGGGCGCCTCAGCTATGATGCAGAGTCTCGGGCTCTGATTGAATCTATCGCGGTGCGAGCGCATCAATCTGGGCTGAATGTCATTGCAACAGGGATTGAAACCTCAGAACAGCTCTCGAAATTAAAGGACTTGAACTGTCGATATGGGCAAGGCTTCTTTTTCTCTAAGCCAATTGACAGGAATGCTGCACGAGAGTTGTTGAGCAGTCAAGCATCGAGGCTTTGAACGGTAGAAGGCAGATGCGTTTACCTAATTTGGTCATTGCGGGGCCACCCAAATGTGGCACAACCTCTATGTTCCATTGGCTGTCGGCTCATCCAGAGGTTTGGGCCTATGGCGGCAAGGAAACCTACTATTTCATGGATGCTGATCATCCCCTGCTCAATCCGTCCGCCAACTATCACCGCCATGGATTGAGTCAATATGCTTCTTTTGTGGCAGGTTGTTCCCCTACCATCCCTGTGCTTATGGAGGTGGCAACGCACTATATCTATCAAGAGACCGCTTTGAAAGTCTTGGCAACAGCTGCCCCCCTGCCCCATGTGGTATTCATTTTGCGGAAGCCTTCCCAACAAATTTTTTCTAACTTCAGTTTTGCGCAAAATAGTCAGGCATTTTTAGACCCTTGCGTTTCATTCGAGCAGTTTGTCAGCTTGCTGTTGGCCGATCAGCTCTCTGATATCAGAGATCTCTACGGCTCTGAGTCCTGTTTTTGGATTCATAACCAGCTGCTGGCCTATGGTCGATATTGTGACTATTTCCAGCGTTGGGCAAATTTTTTTCCCCTTGAAAATCTTCATATATACCTATTTGAAGATCTTACCCAGCATCCAACTCAGATACTGACTGAAATTGCACAAACGATGGGAATCGATCCAAGTTTCTATCAGAATTTTCAACCCGAGGAAAAGAATCAAACGGTTCTGGTCAAAAACTCACGGTTACATCAAGCGCTGACTAAAATATCGCCGTTCCTGCCCATGGGGACTGTTCGTACCCAGCTCAAGTCACTTTACTTTAGGTTCAATACCCAGCCCCCCCCTCAGCCAACCGCCAATGCTTTAGCTCAGCTCGATGCCTACTTTGAAGTTTATAATCGGCGGCTAGCCCAGGACTATGGCCTGAATCTGTCGGCCTGGCATTAAAGCGGTGAGGACGAAGGTCGTAATGCCTCTGGAGGTGAGTTGTGTCAAAATTGCTATTGCCCTTAACGCTGACATTCTTCTTATTCCCTTTCATGCCTGGTGCTTGTCAGCCGCAGGCCGAGATTGCTATTTCTGGAGTCACAACACGCTATCAAGGCAGCAATCAGATTTTCCCGAATCCAGAGCGGGGGTTTTATGCTGCCGTTAATCCTGAAGGACAGCAGGCAACAAAGCCTCTGAGCCTAGAATCGATGCAGCGCCTAAAAGCGCGGAATATTACCCTCCTGCGTCGCATCTACCTGCTTTCTGACTTCAGGTATCAGCCCCTCTCGGCTGTTTTTCTGAATCAGCTTAACCAGGACTTTGAAACGGCGCGCCGCGCTGGGATCAAGCTGATTATCCGGTTTTCCTATAACTGGTTAGGAGGTGGGCCGGACGCGACACAGTCGCGAATTCTGGCTCACCTCACGCAACTGGAGCCGATCTTGCAGACACACTATGATGTGATTGCCTTTATGGAAGCTGGCTTTATCGGTGACTGGGGAGAATGGCATAGTTCTTCCCACGAACATGTAGATGCCTGGACTTTAGACGTGATGCCGAGTGCGCGGGTTATTCTCAGCAAAATCCTAGCGGTTTTACCTCCTGAACGTATGGTTGCCATGCGCTACAGCAAACATAAGCAGCAAATTTTCAACCAGGATGCCCCGTTAACCCTGCCAGAAGCTTTCAATGGCTCGGGACGGTCGAGAACTGGATTTCATAATGATGCGTTCAGGCGCGATATTAATGATGGGGGAACCTATGGGCCGCAGCCGATTGAGAGTATTGAGCGTGTTAAAGACTGGGTCAGCCGCGAAACACGCTACGTCATCCAAGGCGGCGAACTCCCGAGCATTCCTTCTGATGACCCAACCCGCCATGATTGTCCGGGAACTTTAGCTGACCTGCGGCGAATGCACTGGAGCGTCATGAATCGAGATGTTAAAGGTGCTGCCCTCAAGCACTATCAAACCTGGGAAGACCAGGGGTGCATGGCAGAGATTGAGCGCCAGCTGGGCTATCGCTTGCAGCTCACACGCTCAATTGTGCCCCGACAGGTTGCTCAGGGCGAATGGCTGACCCTGCAGCTTGAACTTGTGAATCAAGGATGGGCAAATCCCTACAATCCTCGACGGGTTGAGATTATCCTGCGCGATCGCCAAACCCTGAAGGAATACTTTCTCCCGCTGTCAGAAGACCCGCGCCACTGGCGGCCTGGGGAAACTCAAGTGATTCAGGTTAGGGGCCGCATTCCAGCGGATATAGTGCCGGGGGACTATGATGCATTTTTAAACTTGCCCGATCCTTTGCCTCAGCTCCGGCAGCGGCCTGAATATTCGATACGTCTCGCCAATCAAAATACCTGGGAGGCTAAAACTGGCTATAACAATTTACAGGCTCAGATTCGCATCGGCACTGCTTCAGCGAGTCAGACAGCCGCTGAGGACAATACCTTTCAATTGCGCGATCGCTAAGATCCAAAACCTAGCAACCCTGGCGACCTCGGGTTGCTCAGTTGCCACGCATCACATGAGATAAATCTATGCTAGCAGCGGCCTACCTCATTTTAATTATCTTTATTATTGCGATCCAAATTTGTAGACCCAAAACGGGTCGCCTAGATTTTCTGACCTTTTTTAATGTATTTTTCTTGATGCTCTATCCGATACCTGGTTTTTTTCTAGTCACTGCGACTGGCAAAGCCAATTTAGAAATGAGCTTCAGCGGCACGCAATATCTAAACTTAGATAATTTTCAGACACCGCTGGCAATCTTCATGAGTTATCTCCTGATTGTGGCTGGATTTTATGCCAGTCCAGCCGTTCATTACGGAAACCGAATTGCTCTGCATCCGAAAGGTCAGAGACGTTTGATCGGGTTTGCCCTGGCTTTACTGTTCATTTCGATTCTGGGTATTTACGTGTATTCAGCCCAATATGGTGGAGTTGCCAGTACCGTTGCTCACATCACAGAAATTAGAGCAGGGGTCAAAAAAGGGGGGAACCTCGTATTCTTCAAACAATTTATGCCCTACTCTTTCTTCGCATCCTTTCTATTCGGTTCAATGGTGCTGCAAGATAAACTCAAGGAAAATAAATTATTCCTCTATAGTGTCTTTGTGATTTCTGTGATTGCTTCTGTGCTGGGGGTCACGATCACGGGAACGCGTTCCCCTTTTTTGTTTTATGCATTTATTTTTTATGCCGCCTATTCCATTAAAAAGAAAACTTTTTTCTCTTGGAGTACAGTCATCCTTTCTGGTTTCTCGTTTGTCTTGATCCTGTATGGCAAGGAACTGTTTTGGAGTATTGGTGCTTTTCAGGATGGCATCGGTGTGATGCAAGAACGGTTTGTAGAAGCCGTGCAAACCCAGAGGGAAATTGGCTCTGGATTTGAGTTTTATCGCTTTCTGCGTAATTTTGTGTACCCTGTGCATTCTTTGGATGCTGCGTTCAACGCCAAATATGATTTGAGACTCTTCCTAGACTGGATATACGGGATCATGCAGTGGATTCCAGAGCGCCTCACAGGCATTGAGAAGCCGTTAACCGTCGGCCAATATAACACCTATCACATCACCGGGTATCTTACGGGCAGACCGACGGGTGTTCCCTACGGGATACCGCCAGGGATGCTAGCTTTTGGCATCTACAGCTTATCTTGGCCCGGTTTAATACTCGTTGGATTTCTATACGGGTGGGTGGGGCGATTCTTACAAACCGTGTTGAATAATCACATCACTTCAATTTATTGGATGATATTTATCTATCCACTGATAGCGGTGATGTGGCTAGACTTTCTGGCAGCAGGTGATCCCAGAATATTCTTTGTGGCACATTTTTGGTCGATGACCTCTTTGGTCGTCATGTTTTTGTTTGTCGCTAAAATTTCATTTGCCCAGTCCACTGAAACACGTCGTAGTTCAACGATTTATGAATCGTAGCGTGGGGGTCAAACGTTGAATGTCAGAAGTATCTGAGGCGATTGATATCCTGCATGTCTCCACAGGACTATCTACGGGAGGAGCAGAGCGCATGCTGTACAATCTGCTCTGTCAGACTGACCGAAGTAAGTTTCAGCCCACGGTTCTTTCGCTGCTGGATATGGGCACCTATGGCTCCAAAATTGTGGCGTTAGGAATTCCGGTTCATACCTTGAATATGAAGCGTGGGTTGCCAACCCCATCGTCGCTGCTGCAATTTTTGCGACTCATGCGCCAGCTGAGTCCCGATCTGATTCAGGGATGGATGTATCATGGCAACCTGGTCGCACTCTTGACGGGGTTACTGGTCAAGGGTCAACCCAAAGTTTTTTGGGGCATTCACAATTGTTTGTTTGCCAACTCCGATCAAAAGCAGCTTACTGCCTTGGTTCTGCGTTTGGGGGCTGTGTTTTCAAGGTTGCCAGCACGCATTATTTTTGTCTCTAGAATGAGCCAAAAACAACATGAGGATCTAGGCTATTTCCCTGAAAAGAGCTGTTTTATTGGGAATGGATTTGACACCCAATCCTTTGCACCCTCCCCTGAAACTCGCAGCGTTGTCCGGGCGGAATTAGGCGTACCTGAGCATGCAACGCTGATTGGTTTATTCTGTCGCTACCATCCCATGAAAAACCACCGGGGTTTTTTGCAGATGGCTGCTGCACTCTTGGCGCAGAGTCACCCGGACGAAACCCTGCATTTTGTCTTGGCCGGAACAGCGGTGGATGGTCAAAATCAGGGGCTGGTGCAACAGATTCAGGCCCTGGGTATTACCCATTCCGTCTCGTTGCTAGGGGAACGCCAGGATATCCCGCAGCTGTTGGCAGCGCTGGATCTTTACTGTTTAACCTCTGTCTATGGTGAAGCTTTTCCGATGATTGTGGGAGAGGCGATGGCCTGCGGTGTGCCCTGTGTTGTGACGGATGTTGGGGATGCTGCGGCACTGGTGGGCGATACGGGCAAAGTTGTGCCACCCGGAAACGATACAGCTTTGGTAGCAGCCTGCCGGGAATTCCTCGCCCTTGATGCACCCGAGCGAAAACAACGGGGTGAGGCGGCACGCCAGAGAATTGAAACGTTATTTTCCCTGGCTTCTGTGGTCGATCAGTATGAAGCACTTTACGCTCTTTAATGCCTCTGTCTGCGAGAGGACTGATCAAGAGTGCAATCAGGCGTTATGGGGTTGGTCGCAAGGAGCGTAAGTGGGATGCCGAAACTATTGCTGGTTGCAACTATCCCGGAAACGCTCTGTGCCTTTTTTTTGCCCCACGCGCAGTATTTTCAACAGCAGGGTTGGCAGGTCGATGGCGCAGCCTATCGCGCTGCTCAGGTGCAGCAGGTTGTGGATGTCTGCCATCGGGCTTGGTCTATTGATTGGTCTCGAAATCCGCTCAATCCTGCAAATTTGGGTGTTGCAGTCCGTCAGATGCAAAATCTATTGACGGCGGAGGGGTACGATGTGGTTCAGGTTTGTACCCCGGTGGCGGCCTTTGTGACTCGCTATGCCCTGCAAAGGTTGCCGATGGCTCAACGGCCCAAGATTGTCTACACGGCCCTGGGGTTTCATTTCTATCGTGGTGGTGGGTGGCTTAAAAACCAGGTTTTTCGGCGGTTAGAGCACCTGGCTGGGCCGTGGACGGATGCCCTAGTGGTGGTCAATGAAGAGGATCATGAGGCTGCCAAACGATACAACATTGTGGCACCCGAGCAGATTTATGCAATTCCGTCTGGCATTGGTGTTGATCTACAGCGTTTTAGTCCTGCTGATGTTTCCAGGGCCGATATTGTTCAGGTTTATCAGGAACTGGGGCTTAGGGAGGGCGATCGCCTTGTGCTCAGCATCGCGGAATTCATTCCTCGCAAGCGGCCCCAGGACGTGATTCAGGCGCTGGCACAGTTAGCTCGACCGGATGTTCATCTGGCAATGGCAGGGGAGGGGCCGCTACAGGCCAAGATGCGGCAGTTAGCCCAGCGGTTAGGGGTTGAGGAGCGGGTTCATTTTTTAGGGTTTCGGCGCGATATTCCAGTGCTGATCCGAGCGGCAGCGGCAGTGGTGTTAGCTTCAGCTCAGGAGGGTTTGCCCATCAGCATCATCGAGGCGCTGTGTGTGGGGACACCTGTCATCGGTTCGGACATTAGGGGGACACGGGATCTGCTGCAAAATGGCTGTGGCACGCTTTTCCCTGTGGGGGATATTGCTGCTTTGGCCCAGGCCATGGACTGGGTGCTTGACCACCCGGAAGAGGCACGGCAGAGAAGCGATCGCGGTCAAGTCCGCGTCAAGCAATATGATGTTCGCCAGGTTATTAAGCAGTATGAAGCGCTCTACCATCAGCTTCTGCAAATCAAAACATAGGCTGAGAATTATGCGGGTGATCCTGCAAGGATGGCCTACCGCAGTGTGGGAGAGGCCAAATCTCGATACCAGGTCTGGAGTTTTTGGATACAGGCATCAACGCTATAGGTTTGGGCGATCGCCTTGGCAGCGGCTGACATCGCCATACGCTGGTGTGGGGATCGGAGCAGCTCAAGCAGGACGCGGGTCAGTTCAGGGACATCGCCGGGGGGCACCAGATAACCGGCCTGGGTATTGTCCAAGATCTCCTCGGCTTCCCCAAGACGGGTCGCAATGACCGGTTTAGCCTGGGCCATCGCTTCTAAGAGCGCAACGGACGAAAACCGTGCGCTTAAAAAAGGAGCCACAAATATATCCAGAGCAGCGACGACCGCATCCACATCCTCTGGCCACTCCACGAGGCGCAGCCGATCGGCGATCCCTAGCTCTTGGGCCAGAGCGGTGAGTTGGGCGATCGCCTGTTCTGTATCAGCGGCAGATACTTCAACGTATTTTTTGTTAGGCAGTCGGTGAAAGCGGGTGAGCTTGTAGATCAGCACAAACACCACATTAGGGCTTTGCTGCAACACCTGGCTAGCGGCCCGCAAAAGATACTCATTGCCCCGCTGCGGCCCCAGTTTGGTGACCGTTCCCACGACGCGATCGCCGTCTTGCAGGTTGAGCTGCTGGCGCACCTCGCGGATGCGCTCTGGGGGAAGGGGGGCAAACTTTTCCGCCGGAACCGCATGAAACATCGTGCGAATTTTAGCCACATCAATCTGACGCTTGTTGACCAGAAACTGTCTCACCATCGGGGAAGCCGCAATTGCTCCTGCGGTGGTGGGTGCGAGCAGCCGATCGGCCAGATTCAGATAGCCGGGATAGGGAAAATACACTTCCGTATCGTAGTCATGGATCAGGGTGGGCACACCCATCATCAGTCCAGCTAAGCGACCAAAGGTAGAAGCGGCATAGCAGTGGAGGTGCATCACCTGAATCTTTTCAGCCCGGATCAGTTCTAGGAAAGACCAGAGGGTGGTGGGGTCAAACTTCGGTTTATCCAAGATGCCCACGGGTACTGGACTCTGGGCAAACAGCGTCCGAATCGGATCGCTGGCCCGCAGCAGGTAGGGAATGATGCGACAGTGGGCCGGATCAAACTGAGGCAGCAGGTTCCAATAGAGGCGTCCGCCGCCATGGAGGCTGCCGTCATAGCAAACATGGTCAATCACCCAGAGCACATTGATCGGTGTCATGGACTATAAATATCCCTGGGAACGGTACCAGTCAGCCGTGAGCCGCAGACCCGTGGACAGCTCAGTGGCGGGCTGAAAATCAAGTTCGGTCTGGGCCTTGGCGATCTTAAAGCTGCGGGTCTTGCGAAAAAAATCGACGCGTCGCCGATAGAGCGGTGGATTGATCCCCAAGGGCTTACACAGGCGTTCACAGCCCCACCCCGCCCAGTACAGGGGCAACACGGGTAGGCGCAATCGCGGGGGAGGTACCTGAAGCACTGCCGCAATTTCCTGGACGAGAACATTTAAGGTCACAGGCTGTTGTCCCGTGAGGATATAAATGTTGCCGAGGGCCGCCGCATGGGTGCCGCAGCGCAGAATGCCCTCAATCAAGTCGTCGATATAAATGAGCTGGTACAGCACCTCCCCGGAGCCAAACATGATGAACCGACGACGAGCGATCGCCCGAAACAGCTTCAGGAAGCGGCGATCGCCAGGGCCATAAATCCCCCCTGGTCGAAAGATGACAATGGGCAACTTCCCCGCTTGCTGGTAGTCCCGCACGAGTTGTTCGCCTGCGGTTTTGGAATCCTGGTAGTCATCGCCGGGGCCGTAGGGGGTTTCTTCTGTGGCGGGGGGGTGCTGAATATCACCGTGAACCCCGACGGTGCTGCAATGGACAAAGCGCCTTACCCCTGCCTGCACCGCAGCATCCAGTAAATGGCGCGTGCCCTCCACGTTCGCGGCCCAGAAGTCCTGACGGGTGACGTTTTCAGGCCGAAATAGGGCTGCAATGTGGTAGATCGTTTCAATCCCCTGGACTGCCCGCGCTAGAGAATCGGCATCCCGGAGATCGCCCAAAACAGGTTCGATGCTTGGATATTGGAGGGGAGGACAGGGGAGGTGACGCACCAGCGCCCGCACAGAATAGCCCATGGCCGCCAGTCTCCGACACAGGTGCCCGCCTGTAAAGCCGCTACCGCCCGTGACTAAAATCGACTGCGTCATCGCTGCTGCCGCTGAACCGGAACCACATAGCGCAACCCATACCAAAGCAATGCCCCATACCCAAGCTCTGCCATTAAAAAAACGAGGTGTCCCCAAAACAGGGGCTTAGACCAGTGGGTACTGGGAAAGATCGAGATGGGCGACAGGAAATAGCTGGCGCTGAAGGGCCACAGCAGCTGAATCCCGTCCCCGCCCTGGGTAAAGAAGTCGAGCAGCAAGTGAGACCCGTAGCCCAATAGAGTGAAAAATAGCAGCTGCCGAGACCAGCGTTTTGTCAGGCCATAGCCCAGCAGCCAGACTCCCAAGGAAAAGGCGATCGCCCAGCACAGGCTATGGCTAGGACCTCGGTGGTAGCGTTCTCCGGTCAGGACTTGGGGCACAAAGTCCAGATCTGCCATATTCGCGATCACGACCCCGTAGACCGCCGTTGTTAACCCGCCCCACGGTTTGCCCAAGGGAGAACGGGGAAAGAGACGGGCGATCGCATATCCGGTCACAGAATGGGCAATGGGGGAGGGCATCGTCTAGTTGTCAGCAACGCACTGTTTCACGAGGGTCAGGGGGACACCTTGTCGCCGGACTTCATGCACGACCGGGCAGTCAGGATAGTGGCTCTGAAACTGCCAGCGGGGTGGCGCAATGTAGTAGAACGGGGGCGGTAAACGGGGCGGTGCGATCGCCACATTCACAAAGGTTTTGGCCGGGGGCGGCACCGCAGGCCCTGATGGCCCTGATAGGGTTTCATCATAGAACAGCAGGGTCATATTGGGGGTTGCGAAGGGCACTGATGAAATGAGCGGATCGCTGGTGACAACAGTGACTGGATCTTCCCCCTGCTGGGCAATCCAGTCCATGCCTTCCCGCATGCTGAGCCCCCAGTAATCGGTTTCATCGACTTGGTAGGCCCCCGGCAACCCTCCGGAGAACCGATTGAAGTAAAGATACTGATAGGGGTGCAGGGCGATCATATCCCAGAGAATGGGGCTGATCAGCACCAAGAGCAACGCTGCGAGAAACCACCTGATGCGCGGGCGGTGCAGCCGCTGGACAATCCAGGCCAGCGCCCCAGCAGCCAACACCGCTAGTCCCGGCAGCATAAACAGGTAGTGACGCAGGCCATCAAAGTTTGGCGATCGGCACAGGAGCATCACGACCGGGATGGTACCAATTTGCAGGAGCACCAGCAAAAATCCAGCTTGCTGTTGCGGTGCTAATTTCGGGTACTGCCAGCTCCAAATTCCGATCCCCAGACCTACTAGCAGCAAGAGCGGAAGTGGGGTTGATATAAACAGCCAACGCGGCAGATACGTCCAGGGCAGTGCGTATGCGCCAAGGGACTGCCCAGCATAGAGGACGGGTCTTGTCCAAGGTTCGCGATAGAGAAACAGCAGGGTTTCCGTGAACCACTGCCCAGGATTAAACCAAGCAGACGGGTAGATCAGCCAGACGGTCGCCGCACAGCTTAAGACCATGCCGCCATAGAGCAGACTAAACTGGCGGATGACTCTGGGGGAGAGAGATTGGCGACTGGCAACGATTCCATGGGCGATCGCCACTGCCCCTACCAAGTAAAAGCCATGCAGCCAGGTGCCACTGATCAAGCCCACCAGCACGCCATAGGCCAATGTCAGCCCCGTCACTCGGTTTAAACCCAACCGCAGTTCTCCGGTCTTCGACGCGGTGCATTGACTGTAGTACCCAACCAGATAGGCCCCCACGAGGGTTCCCAAGGTTAACAGGGCCGCAAAGGGGATATCGCGCGGGTTGAAGAAACTATGCCCCCAAAATCGGGGAAAGAGCGCCAGCGCTAGGGGGCCAATCCAAGCAGAGTCTGCTCCGACCCACAGCCCCACTAGGCCCCCTACCGCGCCAAATCCAATGAGGGCAACCAGAAAGGTCAGCCAGTGTTTTTGCTGAATCCGAGGCTTGAAAATGGCGATCGCATCACCGCGATCGCTGGGATTCGATAGGGATGAGAGCTTGGGTTGTACCAGACTGACCAACCGTTGCTGAAGCTGAAAGATAGCCTCGGCAGAAACGTTAAAAAGCGTGCCGTAATACTGAAGATGTCCTGAATAGCGCTCGCCTGTGCGAACAATTTGGGCATTCACGAAGGCTACTTCAATGGCAGCATCCTCATCCCAGGAGATGCCGTAGTGGCCAATGGTAAGGCCACCTATCAGGGCTAAGCTCACCAATACAGTTGCCAATCGACCGTACCCGGTCAGGCAGCGTTGCCCAAACTTTTGCAGCATTGATGTGACAGGGCTTCTATTCACGGGATGGGAGGGCGTTGGACAGGGTATGGGGCACCACCGCTTCAGTCTTCACTAAGGATAGACCAATCGTTTCCCCCCACTGGTTTGCGGTTTCTTGGCGCTGGATGGTGCGATAGCCTTTTTGGCCTAGGGTTTTGAGGATTTGGTTCTCGGACAATCCCCAGTTATCGTAAACGTCCAGCGCTAGCCAGGTGCGCTGATGTCGGGCAACAATATCCAGGATCGTTTGCTGAGTGATGGCTGCATCACGATTGTCAACCGCGAAGCGAGGCAGGCTCCCCTGATAGTAATACGTGAGCACTGGTGCAAAGAAATCTGGGTAAACAATGAGGGCATCTCCAGGCTGTGCTTGCTTTTGGAGGGTTTGGGCGAAGCCCCGCCAGTTCTGGTTGTTGTCTACGGTGTAGTAGCGCACTAGAGAACTTCCGACGGCGATCCCATAGAGTCCGATCAGCAACAGGGCCAGCCCTCGCCGCTGGTGCCAGATCTGTTCTAGGCCCGCAGCCAGCAAAATTAAAATGTAGGGTGCCGTGATGAGCAAGTAGCGATCGCGCCAGAAAACAACCGAAAACTGGGCGATCGTGAAAATCGCGGCCAATGGGAGCAGGCCCCAGGCCGCTGCCCAGCCGAGGTGCGTTGACTGGGAGCGGCGCACCAGTCCCCAGAGCAGGACGAGCACAACGACAATGGCATAGACCTTGAAGAACAAACTATAGAACCCGGCCCAAGCTGCAACGGGCGATCGCAGAGGCCAGGCCGTAAAGGTGGCCAGGGCACCCACAAAATTGACTGGGCCTGGTGCCTGCAAGGGCCTCCCATTCAGGGTAGGCGCACCCTGCATAAACTCCAGCAGCGGGGGGACAACATCCTTTAAGACCCAAACGCTTACCCCAGCCACCAGACCCAGTAGCCAGAACCCACGTTTCAGCAGTGCTTGCCAAGGGTAGCGTTGCTGGATCTTGAATCCGAGCAAGAGGGCGTCCGGCAGCAGCAGCAAAATATTAACCTGGGCCGTCAAAATGCCGAGAAAGCGTGCCCCCAGCCACCAAAATACGGAAGGTTTCAATCGCAACGGCGTTGAGGCGTTCTCTAGGACAATAGATAGGGCTAAGCTCCCCGCCAGACCCAGCGCCAGACTCAGGGTATAGAAACGAATCTCTTGGGCATGGTTGATGGCGAGCGGCGAGAGCGTTAAGAGCAGTGCCGCGATTCGACCCGTTGTTTTCCCAGCTAAGCGACAGCCCAACCCATAAATTAGCGCTACACTTGCCAGACCAAAGAGAACTGACAAGCTGCGCAACCAGGCCTCGCCCATGCCAATCCGCATCCAGAGACGAAGCAGCAAAAAGTAGAGGGGCCGATTGAAATTCAGGGGGCCTTGGGCACTTTCAATGCTGTAGGCTTCGTCAAACCAGAGACTCTCGTAGCCCAATTGATAGCAATAGAGGGCAGTTGCAAGCCCCAGGATCGCAGTAAAAATAATCCAGTTTCGGGCGGAGGCAGAAGGTAGTGCGGGGGAGCGTGTGATCGGAAACCGCATGGCCCAAAAAGGATGAGTCGGCCTAAAATCAGCCACTGAGCAATGGATGGCCTTGGTTAATAGCTACAACTCTAGCAGTGATTTCTCGGACCGCAACAAGTCCCTGTCAGCCATTCGCCCAATCGTAGAATCTACGTGCGAAACCTGAGCACGAATGATCGGCCTCGGCCGTGCCAATGGAGCCAAGTTCATCAGCAAAATCTGAGGATCTGTGATACAGGATTAGAGGTGTCAATGTCGGGTTAGCCCGATCTCTAAAGCCCCATGGATTACCTCATCCATCATCTATTGCAGCGCAGCGCCCAACGCGCCCCAGCGCAAGAAGCGCTGGTGTGGGGGCAGCAGCGGTTGAACTATGCTGAGGTGGCCCTGGGAGCGGAGCGTGTTGCCCAGGGACTCCGACATCTGGGGCTAGAACGGGGCGATCGCGTTGGCATTTACCTGGATTTCTGCATTGAGCAAGTTCTGGCGATCTTTGGAGTCTCCCAGGCTGATGGGGTCTTCGTCCCCATTCATACCCAGCTTCTACCCCAGCAAGTCGCCCACATCATCCAAGACTGTCAAATCAAATTTTTTATGGCCAACCCGGCCAAACTAACCTCCCTGGACGCGCTGTTCGATCAGCTGAGCTGTGTAGCCCATTGGATCAGCACCGCCCCGACTCCAGCAGAGCCCCTAGCAGTGCCCCATTATTCCTGGGCTGAGCTATGCACATTTTCCAACGACACCGCGCTCTCGAATGCCAGTATCAGTCAGGACTTGGCAGCGCTTTTATATACCTCTGGCTCAACGGGCAAGCCCAAAGGGGTCATGCTCAGCCATAGTCAAATTATGGCGGGGAGTACCATCGTGTCAGACTACCTGAATATCTCTGCTCAAGAGCGAATCCTGGCTATTTTACCCTTCAGCTTTGATGCGGGCTTGAATCAACTCATGACGGCCTTTCAGCAGGGCTGCACCCTAGTGCTGCTGAATTTCACCTTTGCCCGACAGATTGTGCAGATGCTGCACGCCGAAAAAATTACGGCCCTGGCAGGGGTGCCGACCCTCTGGAACTTGCTGGTTCAGCCCCAGTCGTCTCTAGTGCAACGCTCCCCTGTTCAGCTCCGCTATATCACCAATACGGGGGGCGCTATGCCCCAGGCAACCCTCACCCAACTCCGTCGGTGCTTGCCCAGTACCCAGATTTTTCTGATGTATGGCCTCACGGAAGCCTTCCGCTCGACCTACCTCTCCCCAGAAGAACTGGATCGCCGTCCAACCTCCATTGGCAAAGCCATTCCCAACACTGAAATCTGGGTATTGAACGAGGCCGGACAACCCTGTCAGCCTGGAGAGGTGGGTGAACTGGTTCACCGGGGGCCAACGGTTTCCTTCGGGTACTGGGGCCAACCACAGCTAACCGCCCAGCGACTCCGCCCCCATCCTTTTCTGCCGCCAGGGCTTGCCAGCAATGAGCGGGTTTGTTATTCCGGTGATTTGGTAAAACAAGACGCAGATGGGTTTCTGTATTTCGTGGGTCGCCGCGATACTTTAATTAAGTCCTCGGGCTACCGAATTAGCCCTACGGAGGTCGAAGCGGTTCTGATGGATAGCCAGACATTGCAGGCGGCGGCGGTTATTGGTATCCCAGATGAGTTTCTGGGGGAAGCCATTATCGCCTTTGTTTTACCCAAAGCAACCGTTGCATTCAATGCAGACCAACTCCTGGCCTTTTGCAAGGCTCATTTACCGCGCTATATGATCCCCAAAACGATTCTGTGCCTAGAGCAGCTGCCCATGACCCCCAGTGGTAAAGTCGATTATCCGGCGCTGCGCCGTTACGAGAACACGGCATGGACATCGTAACCCTCCTGATCGAGAAGTATTTCGGCGGTTCAGACTCAGACCTGAGGCTCGGTGGCTGTCGAGTCAGTGACTTGGCGACCAAGTACGGCACCCCGTTTTATGCCTACGATTCTCAGGTGTTGGCTCAAAAATGGGTGGCCTTGCGTAGCGTGCTCCCCCCAGAATTTGGAGTATATTACGCCATTAAGGCGAACCCCAACCCAACCATCTTGAATTTTTTCCTAGAACGAGGGGCAGGGCTAGAAATTGCGTCCCTGGGCGAATTTAACCGGGCGATCGCAGCGGGTTGTGCGCCGCAAAATATCTTATTTGCAGGGCCAGGAAAAACGGAAGCTGAGCTAGAAGCGGTGCTGCGTCAGGGAATTGGAGCCATCCATGTGGAGTCACCCCTAGAAATTAAGCGGGTCAGCGCCATCAGTCAGAACCTGGGAGTTCCGGCTCACATTGCGCTTCGGGTGAACCCGAAAGCCTATGCCCAGGGTGGCGCGATGAGAATGGGGGGCAAGCCCTTACCCTTTGGCATTGATGAAGAACAGTTGCCGACTATTCTGGCACAGGTTGAGCGTGATCCTTACCTGGTGTTGCTGGGGATTCATCTCTTTATCGGCACGCAGATCTTAGATGCAGCGGTGCTCCTGCATCAGTACCGACAAGGGATCCAGATTGCCCGAGGTGTTGCCCAAGTTATACAGTCGCCCCTGTGCCAGATTAATCTTGGGGGTGGGTGGGGCATCCCCTATTTTACGAATGATGTTGAGCTGGATCTGGGACTGTTGCAGACAGGACTTGAGGCACTCATGGCTGAAGTGCGTCATGACCCCCATTTATCTGGCACTCAGTTTATTGTGGAGCCAGGCCGCTATTTAGTGGGGGAAGGCGGTATCTATGTGGTGCGGGTGAATGATATCAAAGTGTCGCGGGGGAAAAAATTCCTGATCGTGGATGGTGGAATGCATCACCATTTGGCGGCCTCTGGAAATTTAGGGCAGGTCATTAAACGGAACTATCCCGTTGCCATTCTGAATAAACTGGCGACCGCTCCCCAAGAAACTGTCGATGTGGTTGGCCCCCTCTGTACCCCGTTGGATGTATTGGCTCGAACCGTAACATTACCGCCAGCAGCTGTCGGCGACCTCATTGGCATCTTTCAGTCGGGAGCCTATGCCTTAAGTGCCAGCCCTGTAGGGTTCTTGAGCCATTCTTTACCCGCAGAAGTCTGGGTTGAGCCGGGGGGCGATCGCTTGATTTCGCCGCAGTCGGCTGGCGATCGCGAATTTCCCTGAACTGACCTTATCATCAAGCACCAACGCCAATTTCCGGTAGATTTTGAGTCTAAACCGCTTTTTTTGAAAACTTTCTTGATCGTGATGCGACCTCTTCAAAAGATTCAGCGAACAGTAAGGCGGGCGATGAAACGGTTTAGGCCCAAAGCGCTGATTTTGATGTATCACCGCGTTGCCGATTTAGATGTTGATCCCTGGCGGCTCTGCGTTACGCCAGAACGATTGAGTGAGCAGCTAGCGCGGCTCAATCGGTTCATGACACCCCTCAGCCTTACAGAACTGGTGGAGGCCCACCAAAACAACGCCGTACCGGATAGGGCCGTGGTGGTGACCTTTGATGACGGCTATGCCAATAACCTGCATTGGGCTAAGCCACTGTTGCTCAAGCATCAGATCCCGGCAACGGTGTTTGTCACCACTGGCTATCTGGCGCAGTCCCGCGAATTTTGGTGGGATGAACTCGATCAGCTGCTGCTACGCCCTGGCACCCTACCCCAATCCCTGAGCCTCATCACTCAAGGCAAGCCGCACCACTGGTCGCTGGGGGAAGCCGCCCACTATAGTAAAGCCGATTATCAGCTTGACTCCGCCCGTAGTGCCCACGAAAGTAAGCCCGGTTCCCGGCTAGAGTTTTACCGCTCGGTTTGGCAAGCCCTCCAGCCCCTTACCCCCGATCAGCGCCTGCCCCTCCTGAAGGAAATTCAGGCATGGGCGGAGGTTCCCCTCACCTTGCGCCCCTCACATCGCCCCCTCAATCCTCAAGAAGTCCTGGAACTAGAGGCCGGAGGCATCGTAACTGTGGGTGCCCATACCGTGAGTCATCCCTTGCTCAGCGTTTACGGGCTTGAGGCACAGCGCCAAGAGATACTTCACAGTAAGGCAATGTTAGAAACATTGCTAAATCATCCTGTTCAGAACTTTGCCTATCCCTTTGGGGTATACGATCAACGCACCATTCCTCTGGTTCAGACCGCTGGGTTTACCTGTGCCTGTGCTACCCATGAAGAAAGCGTATGGCATAAAAGCGATCGCTATCAGTTGCCTCGATTTGGCGTCCAGAATTGGAGTGGAGCAGAATTTGAACATAGAATTTACAGATGGTTAGGGACATAGTGCTACAGAACAGACAAACCCTTTAAACGTGAGCACTGAGAGACGTATCGCATGCATTTCCTTGTGACGGGTGGCGCTGGATTTATTGGATCTCACCTTGTAGAACAACTACTGTCTGAGGGGCATTGGGTGACCGTCGTCGATAACTTATCAACTGGGCAGGCGCAACACCTGCCAACCGATAGTCGTTTAACGTTTCTGCGTAAGGATTTACTGGACTGTACCCTGAGGGACTTTCAGCTACCCTTGCATGGTATGGCTCACCTAGCAGCTACTCCTTCCGTAACTCAGTCCTGGCAAGACCCCTTAGCGAGCCATCAAAATAATTTAACAACTACGATTACTGCCATACAGCTCTGCCAAACCCTCAGCATCCCCAGATTTGTCTATGCCAGTTCTGCTGCAGTATACGGGAATCCAGTAGACTTGCCTGTATCAGAAATACATCCAACGGCCCCCATTTCTCCCTATGGTCTCCAAAAACTAACCAGCGAACATTATGCCAAGCTATTGGGTCAACGTACCCAGTTAACTTGTGTACTGCTGCGGCTGTTTAACGTGTTTGGCCCGAGGCAACGTCCAGACTCGCCTTATTCTGGTGTGATCTCAATTTTCCACAATCAGATGCTAAGGGGACTTCCCATAAACCTATACGGGGATGGCAATCAGACCCGTGATTTTATCTATGTCACGGATGTCGCAATTGCCTTTTCTAGGGCACTTAACCGCACATTTTCAGTAAAAGGGAACTATACTTGCAATATTGCCACGGGCAATTCATTTAGCTTAAAAGAGCTGATTGAAGCACTCAGGTCTTGTAATTCTGACTGGCCAGCACAAATTAAATTTCATCCTGCCCGAGATGGAGATATCAAACATTCTCAAGCCAACATCTCAAGAGCCAGTGATTTGCTGGAATTCAAACCCCAGTTATCTTTTGAAGAGGCTATAAAACGTTACATAGAATGACCATGAATTTCAATGATTAAGCACTCAATAAATATTAGACATCATTGGATATATCTTCAATAAGTAGTGATTGTATTCATTGTGCCGATCAAAAGCCCAAGTGTTTGTAATTCTTGGAGTCGTCTTTGTCAACTTTTTGAACGCTGTGTTGCTTCAATTTGCAATCAAACCTCTCCAAATTTTAAGGTTATTGTCGTTTGCCATCGTATCCCAGAAATATCCTTTAAAAGCTCCTATGTGGAATACATAGAAGTGAATTTTTCACCCCCTATCCTTGACTCAGATTTTGGTCAAGTGCAAGGGCCGGGAGATATAGACAAGGCCAGAAAAATACGGGTAGGTCTCGAAGCGATACAGCATTTAAATGCAACCCATATTATGGTCGTAGATGCTGATGACTGTATCAATCAAGATCTGGCTGCATTTGTGGATCAGAATATACAGTGTGTCGGCTGGTACTTCAAACAAGGATATGTGTATTTAGAAGGAAGCTGGATTCTTTTTAAGAACACTCAGAATTTCTATCAATCTTGCGGAACTTCAATTATTGCTCAAAAAAACTTGTTTGAAAGACTCTTTCTTAATGAAAATTACTACAATCATAATAATTATCAGCTGGCAGAAGATATTTCGCTTTTACCATTGCCTATGGCAGGAGCAATTTACAGTGTCAATAATAAAGAAAATATGTTTATGGGTATCGGAAATATTACTTCTATGCAAGGGTCAAAGAATATGATTCTGTTGTCGGCAATGAATAAGATAAAGAAATATCGACCTCAAATTCTTACTCCCGCAATCCAAAAAAAGTTTGGTCTGTATAGAGTGGTCTAGCGTTAAGTTTGAATGATAAAACCGATCGATTCATAGATGATAATAATACCTCTATTTGTTTAGATATAGATCGTAAATCTGTCTTTTCGAGAAAGTCAAACGTGGCCTTATGTATTGGATAATGTTGAAATTTATCTTTATCGAATATGCAAGATTAATTGAAGTCATTAAATATTTTACTTTATAAATATTGATAGTTAACTTGGTATTTTTACTCTGCTTTCCTCCTGGAAATTAATATATTTTTTCATTGTTTTGAGGGTGATTATGGTGGAAAAATTCAGGATTTATGAAATTTCTCCCTAAAAGACTAGCTAAATTTTTGGATGGGAAAATCGCTGGATCTGCTGATGCCCGCGTTTTGTTTGCGGTGATCACAATTGGTCTGTTGACTATCCTGGTTAAAATATCTGCTTTCTTTAAAGAAATATATATTGCTTGGAGTTTTGGTGTTGACGATGACTTAGATGCTTTCTTGATTGCACTGGTTATCCCAAACTTTATTATTAATGTTGTGGTGCTTTCATTTAATTCGGCATTCATACCAAATTACATCCAGGTTTTAGAGCAGGAAGGAAGAAGCAGGGCCAATATATTTCTGAGTGAAGTTTTGGTTTGGATACTCGCTTTTTTGAGTTTTGTGACACTCTGTATTATATTTGGAGCTACTTTTTACATCCCCTCTTTAGCGTCAGGATTTCAGACGCAAAAACTACAGCTCACTTTTCAGATACTGTATGCCACCTCCCCCTTTATCCTACTTGCAGGCCTCTCTACTATATTTGGGGCCGTTTTAACGGCGGGGCAACGCATTGTTCTGGTTTCAATCTTGCCTGTCGCTACTTCAATTGTCACAATTTTATTTCTTGCAGTATTTAGGTCATGGGGAGTATTCTCTTTGGTCTCAGGTTTAATCTTTGGACAGATCATTGAAGTGATTGGTTTAGGGATTGCCTTGTATTATCAAGGGATCTCTGTGAAGCTGGGGCGATTTAAAGTTAGTCCGCCGATACGACAGTTCGCAAGCCAATATATTCCGGTTATGGCTGGCTCATTTCTGATGGGAAGTACGCGCATCGTGGATCAATCTATGGCAGCAGCATTATCTGCCGGCAGTGTCGCGACATTAAGTTATGGGAATAAAATAACGCTATCTCTTTTAAGTCTACTGGGAGTTGCCGTCAGTACGGCAGTCATACCGCATTTTTCAAAAATAATATTACAAGAAAATTGGCTGACAATAAAAAATACTTTGACATCCTATGTACGATTAATATTTTTGGTGATGACACCCTTGACTATTATGCTGCTTTTGTATTCTGAGCCAATCATCGCAGCTATTTTTCAACGTGGTCAATTTACAGAAAATGATACTCAAATCGTTTCGCAAATACAGGCACTATATCTTTTACAAATCCCGTTCTACCTGGGCAATATCATGGTCGTGAGGCTCATTAACGCCATGAAAACAAATCAGGTGTTGATATATATCTCTGTTTTTAACCTACTTGCAAATATTGCCTTGAACTATTTATTTATGAATTGGCTGGGACTGAAGGGGATCGCCCTCTCTACAAGCTGTGTTTTTTTCTGCTCCTTTATTTTTCTGTATATTTTTACAACGGCTAAACTTAAGCAGGAAATTGTGGCCACGCAGGTATGCGAATAACTCTGGTTACTGTCTCTCTGATGGCTGGAGGCGCTGAGCGAGCCGCTGTCCTCTTGTCTGAAGGCATGACCTGTAAAGGTCATGAGGTCTCATTGGTTACCCTCTACGGAACTGGGGCTGACTTTTATCCCGTACCTGACTCAGTGAGCCGCATCGCTTTGGGGGTCGATAAAGCATCACCAACCATATTTCACGCACTTTTCAATAACCTGCATCGGCTATGGGTATTACGTCAAACGATTTTGAGGACTCAGCCTGATATTGTTCTGTCGATTCTTGACCTGAGCAATGTTTTGACAATCCTAGCCTTATTGAATACCCCATTTCCTGTCATCGTAAGTGAGCAAAACGATCCGCAGCAGGCATCCAACGGCAGGGTCTGGGATTTGTTACGGTATCTTACCTATCCCCTCGCGGCTAAAGTTGTCAGTACGAGTCAGGGGGTTGATCGTTATTTTCACTGGATTCCATTCACCCAACGCTCCGTGATTCATAATCCGTTCAAGATCCTTGAAACGTCAAAGCCTTCTGAGAATCAGATGTCTCAGTTAGTTCCTAATCGGTCATGGCTGGTGGCTATGGGGCGGTTAACTCACCAGAAAGGATTTGATAACCTATTGCAGGCCTTTCAATTAATTGCACCCCATCATCCAGATTGGCACCTGTTGATATTGGGCGAGGGAGAACTTCAGGCTGAACTTGAGCAGATGCGGCGATTGCTGGGGCTTGTGCAGCAGGTTTCTTTTTTAGGGTTAGTCCAAAATCCCTTTGACATCCTAAAGCAGGCCCAACTTTTTGTTTTGTCCTCACGATTTGAAGGATTCGGCAATGTAATGGTTGAAGCACTCGCGTGCGGATTGCCAGTCGTCGCGACGGATTGTCCAAGTGGGCCTAGTGAAATTGTGCGAAATGGTATTGATGGTCTCTTAGTTCCCAATGAAGATATCAATGCCTTGGCCGCCGCGCTGCATCAACTCATGAAGGACTGCACTACCCGAGAGAAGATGGCGGCGCGCGCCCCAGAAGGTGTGGCGCGTTTTACTCTGGACACCATTACAGACCAGTGGTTGACTTTGTTTCAATCTGTTATGCATGTTCCTGGCAAAACCCATGCAACTTAATCCACTGGATCCTGTTAACGGCAAGATTGCTTTTTTCTTAGCGGAACTTCATGGCGGGGGTGCGGAGCGTGTTGCGGTGAATCTGATCAAGGGGCTGGCTCAGCGAAAGCTGTTGCTTGAACTAGTTTTGGCCGAGGCCGAGGGGCCATATTTGAGTCAGGTTCCCTCCCACGTGAATCTCGTTAATCTGTCCGCTGGTCGGGTCTTGAAGGCGATCTGGCCGTTAACCCGCTATCTCAAACAGCATTCACCGCAAGTTCTGATTTCCCATGAGGCCCATGCCAATGTAATTGCTGCGATCGCCTGTCTTTTGGCAGGCGTCAATACGCGACTGATTGTAGTTGAGCACGATACCCTATCGGCTACCCCCGCCTACAACCTAAAGGCCCGTTTGGTACCGCCCTTAATGCGATGGGTGTATTATCGTGCCGATCGCATTATCGGTGTTTCCCAGGCAGCGGCGACGGACCTACAAACCTGCTTACCACATTTGAGCAGCCGAGTGAGGGCCATTTACAACCCAGTCGTGGATCAGGAGCTGCTCACAAGGTCTCGACAAGCCGTGACACACCCTTGGCTCATCAACCTTGAACAGCCGGTTTATTTAGGGGTTGGACGATTAACGCCACAAAAAGACTTTGCGACTTTAATTCGAGCCTTTGCTGAGGTCAGGAATAACCAGTCAGCCCGCCTGATTGTTTTAGGTGAAGGTGAACAACGGCCGGAGCTAGAAGCCTTAGTTTCTGAGCTGAACCTCACGCAAGATGTAGATCTACCGGGTTTTACGGACAATCCCTACGCTTACATGCGGCAGGCTAGCGCTTTGGTTCTTTCTTCGCGATGGGAGGCACTCCCCACGGTACTGATTGAGGCAATGGCCTGCGGTTGCCCGGTCATTGCCACCCGTTGCCCAAGTGGCCCGGAGGAAATTCTGGCTGGCGGTCAATATGGTCCGCTTGTAGAACCTGGGGATAGTCAGGCCATGGCTACCGCCATGATGGAAGTATTAAACCTACAATCCCAAGTGGATGTGGTGGCGCGAGCCATGCAGTTTTCAGTTGAACAGTCGGTTGATGCCTATTTACAGCTTATGGGCGCTGTCTGTACTGCTTAAACTCAGTGTTTTGCCAGGTGCTGGTTCAACTGAGATCAGGGGTGACTGCACTTTAATCCTGAGTGGACTGGGTGCGACGGGAGTAGGTGCGGAGTTCGACCCCCAGTTCCTTGAGGGTTTTAGGCAGAACACTGAAATTTAAAAGCGTGAACTCTGAGTACAGGTTATCGATTGCGATGGGCCTGAGCCTGGAAGACCGATAAAGCTTTGTAAATTTGAGCGGTAGCTCGAGGCTGTAGGGTGGCCTTTGCAAGGCGGTAAACCTGGCGTCTAGGAGTATAAAGGGAGTGTGGCTTTCGTGGGCGATCGCCCTTCTGATGGCCATGCTATGACGATGGAACAGATCGCGGTTACTGATGTATTGGATATAGCAGTACCGGGGGGTTGCCTGGTCAACCACGGTGTAAACCACATAGCAATAAGGGAGTTGCTCTCCGTCAGGCGATCGCCCCTTCTCCAGTAACAACAGGTGGCGGCAGTGGGGATAGGGTTGATGATCCTTGAGAATCCGTTGATGCTCCGGTACCAGCTGGGATAGGGCAGCACTATCTGGCGTCAGCAAGAGGACGGAGCGGGGCGATCGCGGGATGAGGAATTTGGGCGCCCAGAGCAGGGTGATCTTTTGATCTAAGCGCTGAAACCCAAAGCGCCCTGCAATCTTAATAACGACATCGGCAGGGCTGAGATCAGTGAAAGTCAGATCTTGGCGTCGTAAAATGGGCAGCAGTAGCGAAAGGCTATGGCCCCGATAGGGTTCCAACACAAACCAGGTTGAAAGATTACAGAAGGGTTCGAGCTGTCCGGCTATCCAACGTTGACTGAAGATGAGGCCCAAAAAGCCGACGGGTTTGTCTTGGTCAAATAGTCCATAGCCGCAAAAGTCCGGTTCTTTAGCCCATCGGTAGTCAAATAAACAGCGCCACTGGTCTTTGCTGAGGGTAGGGTCATGGCGCTGCAACAGAGGATAAATCTTTGGGTACTGTGAGGACTGGAGTTTTTGGAGTGTAACCATCGCTATCGGCAGACTATTATTGCGGGGAGAGCACCGTGACTGAACAGGCAGACCCTAGACCTCTATGGCGCTACTTCTCACACAGCAGCCTAACTGGGGAATTTATAGGGCATGGTTCTGATTCAGACGGTATTGTCCTAACCTGGCTAAAAAATTGGCCTAAGGCTGCCTTAAAGTGATCTAAGGTGTACCAGCTACAGTCCAAGCTTCTCTCTTCCCATCGGGTGGAACGAGATGGCGAAGGCTGTGGCCTAAAGTCAACCAAGAGCCAGCGCCTGGTGAATTGAGCCAGACGACGGACGATAAACTCAAAGCCACACTCAAGCAAAAGGCTCAGCTCTAAGTCCCAAGCCAGCACCAACTCGCAGCATAGGCGCTCGGAGGCGGGCGCGTACCAGTCGTTTGATAGCCCATAGCTGGGGGAAAAGAGATCAAGAAGCAAAGGCAGGATGGGTCGATGCTCCGCCCTAGCCTGGAGATAGAGTTGCTGGATTACCCCTTCATTTGAACTTAAAACGACAACTGGACTAAACTGAGCTGCGATCAGGGTACTGCTGACGACCTGCCGAGCAGCACTGACATTGAGCACTGATTCAGGATGTATATCTGCTAGGACACGACTAAGCGTCTGGGTTTCAGCGGGCCAGTCTGTTTGTGAGACAGCCCCTCCCAACCAATCTGATTGGCCCATGTCTCCCTGGATGAATCCGGCAAGGACATCAGTCCGCAGCACCTGGTCTCGCAGCTGCTGGAGAAAATCCCGTCGGGAGCGTTGTAAGGCCCGTGGTTTCTGGATCGCACTCAACAGTCGATGTACTTTTTGTGCAAACAGCTTCGTGCGAGGAGGGAGGTGTTGCAGGGCGGTTGCCTCAAGTCGATTTAGGGTGGTTCTGGTAAAACTAAATCCT
The DNA here is from genome assembly GCA_964644325.1 of uncultured bacterium. Classification (GTDB taxonomy): domain Bacteria; phylum Cyanobacteriota; class Cyanobacteriia; order Thermosynechococcales; family Thermosynechococcaceae; genus CAZXWR01. The sequence continues at coordinate 11,040 of CAZXWR010000001.1, read as the reverse complement.
GGCCAAGGCTCAATCAAAGCCTCTAGATCAGATTGCAGAACGCCCTGCTCGTAATCATGCATCAGCCAGCGGGCCAGCCGACGATAACCGGGCTGGCCCTGCGCCATCAGCAAAAGGGGATACAGGAACGTGTTGCAAAATTGTGCATAGGGAGGCCAAGGCCAGGGGTACCTCCCATCATTGGGCAGGCGATTAATCGATCCGAAATCTACGAACAGCGGCTGACTGCCCTCAAACAAAATATTGATGGGGTGGGCGTCATCCGTAGTCAGGTCGTGGCGATCGAGGGCTAGGCATAGGTCTAGATGGAGGAGCGCTGCATCCTTGAGCATCGCACTACACCACTCTTGAGGGTAGGAAACAAACCGAATCACGTGATGCTGTAGTACCAGATCACCGTTTAGGGTGAAGGGGGTGAGCTGGGTATCAACCAAGAGCCGTTGATCAATCAGTTCCTGCACGATTCCCTGCTCGAAAAGCGCCTGGTACAGAGCCGCCTGATCCCTAGGAATGGCCCGATAGAGCTTACCCTGCCACTGAAAAAGTCGCCCATTGTAATCGGTGAAAGAGAAGCGATGAAACCGGACGGCGTCCATCGGAATTTCGACTGGATTCACGGCCGCTCCCCGTCAACAGACCAGGTTTGGTGCCGCAAACTGAACACCCAATCCCGCTCGGGTAGCTTGCCTGTGCCATAAATATCGCTGCCTTCAATGTCAAAGTAAGCCGCGTATTGGATATAGTCAGCCCTGGCCCCGGCTTTCAAGAGGGCTAAATTCACGTGGCAGCGCCCCGGCGTTAAGTAGAGTGGCTCGGTGATGCAGGTGACGGTGCCGACCGGAGGTAGCACATCCGGTAGACCACCCGCGGTCTCACTGTGGAGCGATATCATGCCAACGTTCTTGGCATAGTCATAGATCGTGGCCGAAAACTGGGGCCGTTGAATCGGCTGTTCGCTGCGGTAGGCAATGGTGACCTGGAGGCGACTGGTGACGCAGATGCCCGCCTGACCATCGGCATCCCGAATCGAGACGGCGGTAATGCGGGCACTCCCATCCCCCAATCGATCCTGGCGGTGGGCCAGGGAAACCTGCTCTGAAACCATCAAATCGTAAACTGAGCGCAGATACTGGCTGATGACCGTGGCGGTGGGCCCCTGGGTGGCCAATTTACCCTGCTCTAACAGGTAGGCACGGCTGCATAGGGCGCTGACGGTGCTCATATTATGGCTGACAAATAGAACAGTGCGGCCTTCCCGGTTGGAAACCTGACTCATTTTGCCCAGGCATTTTTTTTGAAAAGCCGCATCGCCGACCGCCAGGACTTCATCCACAATCAAAATCTCGGGCTCTAGATGGGCCGCTACTGCAAAGGCAAGCCGCACGTACATACCCGAAGAATAGCGCTTGACGGGGGTATCCAGGAACTTCTCGACTTCGGCAAAGGCGACAATTTCATCGAATTTGCGTTTGATTTCGATGCGGCCCATGCCCAAAATGGCTCCGTTGAGGTAGATATTCTCGCGGCCCGTAAGCTCGGCATGGAAGCCCGTCCCCACTTCTAGCAGACTGGCAACTCGCCCCTCCAGCACAATTCGGCCTGTCGTGGGTTCGGTAATGCGGCTGAGGATTTTCAGGAGGGTTGATTTACCAGCCCCGTTGCGGCCAATGATACCCACCACTTCCCCCGGCTGGATGGTCAGGTTTACCCCCTGAAGTGCCCAAAATTCTTCTTGCGGGGTCGGGGGGGCTTGCTTAGCTCGCCGCATGCGGCGACCCAATGCTCTGGTTTGGTCGGTGAGGCGATCGCGCAGGGTTTCGTAGCCACCGGGCCGTTGATGGCGAATGACGTACTGTTTGCCTAAGTTTTCCACCTGAATCATCGGGGCAGACATCGCGGATTTCCCTTCAAATAACGTCTGCAAAGGTTCGTTCTGTTTTGCGGAAATAGGCAATGCCGCTCACCAGCAGCAGGATCACCAGCCCAGTTGATAGCAGAAAACCGGGCCAGTAGAGATCTGACCCAGACCGCAAAATAGCCCAGCGAAAGCCATCAATAACGCTCACCATTGGATTAACGGAATAGAGCAAGCGCCAGCGCTCGGGCACAATACTGCTGCTAAACCCCACGGGTGAAATATAGAGTCCAAACTGCACAAAAAACGGCACCACATAGCGGAAATCCCGGTACTTAACGTTCAAGGCGGCAAACCATAGACCGCCCCCGATGGCCGTTGCAAAGGCCATCCCAATGAATAAAGGCAGCAGCAGCACCCGCCAGGAGGGGCTATAGTCATAGCCGATCATCAGGCCCAGCAATATCATCCCGGAAATTAAGAAGTCGATGAAGCTCGCGATCACGGCGCTGGTGGGCACTATCAGCCTCGGAAAGTACACCTTAGAAATCAGATTGGCATCCTGGATCAGGCTATTGCTGCACTCTTGCAGGGCATTGGCAAAAAATTGCCAGGGTAGCATCGCCGCAAAAACCAGGATGGGGTAAGGCACGCCCTCATCTGGGAGCTGGGCTAGCTTGCCAAACACCACGGTAAAGACAACCATGGTCAGAAACGGGCGCAACAAGGCCCAGGCAATCCCAAAAAAGGTTTGCTTGTAGCGCACGAGAATATCGCGCCAGGCCAAAAAGTAAAATAGCTCGCGGTAGCGCCACAGGTCCCGCCAGTACTGACGCTCCCCCCGGCCCGCTTCAATGATCAGTCTTTCAGCTTTCATGGTGGGCGATCGCCATTAGGGGCTGGATAGCCTGAGTCAGGGTTGGGGTGATTGCTTCCCAAGAATAGTCTGAACGCAGACAGTGATCCGCATTCTGGATCAGTTTTGTGGCTAATTCTGGCGTAGACCAGAGCTGACAGACGGCTTGAACCATCCCTGGGACTTGATTGCGAATCAGGAGGTGCTGTCCATCCTGAAGGTTTAAGCCTTCAGCACCCTTGGCGGTACTAATGACCGGACAGCCTGCTGCAAAGGCTTCTAATATTTTGAGTCGGGTGCCGCTGCCTTGCAAGAGGGGCACCAGCATCAGGCTGGCGGCGGCGAGGTAGGGCCGGACGTCCGTGACTTCGTCCGTGACCAGAACCTGAGGATCAGCACTGGCATAGGTTTTCATGAGCGGGGTTGGCTGGCGACCGACCAGCATCAGGGTCACCCTGGGCTCAAGGGTGCGGAGCTGCGGCAAGATTTCTGTGAGCAGCAGTGTTGCGGCTGCGGCATTGGGTAAATGGGCAAAGTTCCCCAGAAATAAAAGACTGCGCGAACCTCCCAGGGGCGCTGGCTGGCCGTCTATTGGCCCGATCAGGGGGGGCTGTTCGGCTTGGGGATCAGCGATCGCCCTGCGCTGGGAACGAACCGTGGCATAGTGGCCGTAAGCAATGCCATTGGGAATCACATGACAGGCGCTCAATGGCCCGTAAAGGGTTCGGAACTGTTCTTGGTCGGAAGTGCTACAGACCCAAACCTGATCAACCTGCTGGGTGAGGGTTTGTTCAGCCACTTGAATGAGGGGAATGTGCAGCCGCACTCGCGCGCCACTGCGCCAGTCTGCAGCGGCGCATTTTGTGGCGGCATAGAGGGGGGCTTCCACATTGTGGGCGTCAAAAATAATGCGGCAGGGATGACGCTGCACAATTTTGAGGTAGGGGTACAGCCAAAGCTGTTCAATGACGACTAGGTCTGGCTGCCAGGTCGTCAGGAGGTGTCCTAGGGCCTGAACAGCGGTGCGGCGCTCGGCACAAAAGTACGTCAGTCCCCACTGGCGTAGCCATTGGCAAAACTGCTCAAGGCGCGATCGCCAGCCCGTTTCTGCCGCTAAGTTAATGTGGATCCAGGTGTCTGTGCCTTCTACGTCGGTCGGGGTCAGAGGCCGATCAAAGAGGGAAAAAACTGCCACAGGCCCGAAGCGCTGCATCAGACTGATATTTTGCCAGTTTCGCAAAAACTCACCGCCAATGGGCGGGTCAGTCATCATGGCCAGAACAAGGGTCCGCAAGGGTCGGTTGGCGGCAACTGGCAGCTGCGACTGGGGTGGATTAGCCATTGGTTTTGCCTGCCGGAACGGCCCGCAATTTCTGCCAGAAAAAACCAGCGCTATTGGCAATCTGGGTGAGCAAAAACAGCACCGTCATCACCAGGCGCGACTGGCTTGACTGCCGTTGCAGCGGATAGCGCAGCAGCTTCAGGTAGAAAACACTTGGCTGCAGCTGGATGGCCCCTGTCTGCCGCTGAGCCCGCAGACGGTGAAAGTGATAGGCCCCCTGGCCATAGTTAAAATGCTGTCGCCAAAAGGTTGGCAGCGTCAGGGGATGACTGTGGTAGACCTGCGCTTCTGGAATGTACCGCAGGCTGTAGCCTTCGTGCCGCCAGCGATCGCACAGATCCCGATCTTCGCCAGCGGCTAACGGGAATGTGGTATCAAATCCCCCGATTGCCAAAAATGGGGCGGCAGGCAGCGCCATATTGTTGGAGGTAAAGAATTCAGCCTGGTGTGGATCGGCATTGCAGTAGGCGTATAAAAAATTGGTCAGCGCCTGGTTCGCTGTAGCATAGGGATTTTCCGATAAGGCATTCAGGGTTTGACCGCCCAGCAGAGCGTTCGGGGCATGATGGCTCTGTTGGGCGAAGGCCATCAGCCAGGAGGGCGCTGGAGCACAGTCATCGTCCGTAAAGGCAATCCAGTCTCCCTGGGCCTGGGCGGCTCCCCGATTCCGGGCGGTGGCGGGGCCAGTATTGGTGGGCTGTTGGAGATGGATCAGGGTGAGCTGATCCTGAACCTGAGCCAGAACGGGGGCCAGGGCAGCCGTGCCCCCATCGTCCACCACGATCACCTCAAAGCGATCGCGGGGGTAGGTGAGTTGGGCGATCGCGTTCAGACAATGGCCCAGGAACTGGGGCCGATTGTAGGTGGGAATCACAATCGAGAAAAAGGGCAGGTCTGAGGACACCATGTCGGGGGTTTAAGCGCTGCGATGGGAGGAAGTGCCGAGACCGACCTTAACGACTTCGCTTATTGTATCGCCAGCGAAAAATCAACAATCCCACTAACTTTTGGTAGGTGAGCAGCCAGGGCAGCCACCAGAGCCACCCCGAGTGGGTTTTGAGAAAGGTCGTCCACTCCGGCATGGGCATGAACCGCTGCTGCCAATCTGCCCCAACGCTTAACCCTTTTGGGTGCTGAAGCTGCTGCCACAGAGCTGACCCGGTCGGCATAACCGCCAATTCATTGCCGCGACCGTGATGCACCGGACTGGTACCCACGTAGCCTCCTGCCAGCCAAATATCATAGCCCTCTCGCCTCGCCCGCAGCCCATAGTCGATATCCCCCAAAAAGTGGCGATAGTGGGCACTGAAATTGCCGAGAGATTGGTAAACCGTGCGGGGCACCAGCACACAGTTCCCCGAAACCGTGTCGCAGCGCTGGGGCACCGCCTGGGGGGGTGCCAGGGTAAACCGCATCAGCCAGCGCGGCCACCGACAGCGAAAGCCGCCGGAGGTCAGCTGACCCGACTGAGGATCGCGAGTGGCCCCTGAGATGATCGCGCTGCCGCTATCCGAAACACTGGCCAGGGTATCCAGCAGATGCTGGATCGCATCGGGTCGCAAGATCGTGTCATCATTGAGCCACAGGTGATAGTCATCGTCACCGGACAGGGCAGCGGTATACGCGAGACGCATGCCGCCATTCCAAAATAAACTGCCCGTCCCGTTAAGCACCTTCACCTGGGGGAAGGCCGCCGTGATTGCGGCGGGAGTGCCGTCCGTACTGCCGTCATCCACGCAGTACACCGTTAGCTGGGCAGATGACCGCTGCTTAAAAAGGGCTGCCAAGGCTGCAAGCGTGTCGGCTTTACGATTATGGCTCGTCATCAGGACTGCAATATTGGGGGGCGAATTGACCATAGGGTGGACAAGGCAGGACAGTAGTACCAGTCTGCTAGTCTCTATCCAGTCTGGTAGTCTTTATTGTGCGAGATGCAATGGACTGAAGGGGGATATCAAGGACAGGGCACTGAGTAGCCGAACAGCCCAACAGCCTTGGTTTATCTGACAACATAGCTTGGAACTTGATCGCGCTATGACCTCTCCTGTGGTTTCGGTGATTGTTTGTACCTACAATCGGGCCGATCTTCTGCGCGGCTGTCTCGATTCTCTGCAACAACAGACTGGCGATCGCCAGCGCTTTGAGGTCATTGTGGTGGATAACAACTCCACGGATACCACGGCAGCTGTGGCCCGTGAGTTCGCAGAGATCTGCCCGCACTTCCGCACCGTGGTTGCGACGCAGCAGGGCTTAAGCTGCGCCCGCAATGTCGGCTGGCAGACGGCCCAGGGTACCTACGTGGCCTATATCGACGACGATGCGATCGCTGCCCCGGATTGGGTTGAGTCCATTATCCAGTTTGCGGCAGCCCATCCTGACATTGAGGTATTTGGTGGCCCCTACGATGCCTTTACGCTTCGAGAACTGCCCCCCTGGTTCCCGCCGGAGTATGGCCGCTTGGACTTCGGCGATCGCACCCATCCCATAGAGCTGGGGCCTGAGTGGATTCCCGGCTCCAACATGATATTTAAGCAGCGAATCTTTGAGGAGTACGGTGGTTTTGACACCGCTTTAGGGATGAAGGGGCAGCAAACCGCCTACGGTGAAGAAATTAACCTGCTGGCTAGATTAACCCAGGCAGAGATCCCCATTTACTATGTTCCTCACCTGAAGGTCAAGCACCTGATTGCGGATTACAAAATGAGTTTGCGGTGGCTAATAGCATCCATTTATCGGGCAGGCTGCTCGGCGAGCCAGTCCTTTGCCCAAGAGCGCACCCTTTATTCCCACTGTGCTGCGCTGCTGAAATTTTCGTTATTGGCACCCGTCAAATTAATCTGGCCCCTGACCATTCCCCTGAAACGCAGACTCTACTACGCGCTGTATTGGCCCACTTGGGAAGCAGGTGCCCTGCGCGAGTACCTGGTGCATCGGCGGCAGCAATCTTCAGCTCCGGTGCCCAACCCAGAGGATAAGGTGCACTGGGGTTGATCGCTATGAATTGAGCTTGCGGCTCACGAAGTCAGCGAGTTGACTCAGGGATTGGAAGTTTTCAGGGGTCAGTTCTTCGTCCGCTAGGGTGATGTTAAATTCAGACTCAATAAAGGTCACGACTTCTAAGATGCCCATGGAGTCGATCAGCCCCCCTTCCAGTAACGGTTGATCTGGGGTGAGGGGGGACGACTGTCTGACCGGAAACTGTTGTTCGATGAAGGTTTTGAGTTTTGCGATAATATCTGATTTTGCAAGCGCCATTACTTTGAGGTTAGAGAATCGAGTTGAGCCGTTCCATTGCAATGACAACAATACCGCGATCGCTCCTAGGACTGCATGACAATAACCCGGCGGACTTGGCAGAGCGGTTGGTCATAAGGATAAAACGGCTGTGCTCATAGGTATCTGGGATGCTAGCCAATCGGAGGCCGACCTCAGATCACAGACGGCGTCTCGGGTGGCGCAGTTTTATGGAGAGGCGGCTGCGGCAACGGCACAGTACTGGTGCGAGGCCCATCTGGTGCTGGGTCACATTGCCACGCCCAGGGAGCATGCCACTGCCCCTTTGTCCTGCTTCACCCTGGCTGGCCAACAGGTGAGCGTGATCGTGGAAGGCACTATTTATAATTTGCCTGACCTCCAGTCGAAGTTGGGCTTGCCTGCTGGGTCTGATCCCCTAGCGCCCGCCCAGGCGATCGCCCTGTTGTACGAAGCCTACGGCTACCATTTTCTTGACCCGATCAACGGTAGGTTTAGGGTTGCCCTCTGGGATAAAAGTCAGCAGCGGCTCATTCTAGGACAGGATCGCCTCGGCATCCAGCCGCTGTTTTATTGCCAACAGGGCGATCGCCTCATCTTTAGTTCTGCCCTGAAAGCCTTCAAGGCCCTTGGCATCCAGCGTCAGCTCAACCGTTCAGCGCTGCTACAGTACCTTCTCTACTGTTACAACCCGGGGGATGAAACCCTCCTGCAAGACATCCATCGGTTGCCCGCCGCCCACTTTCTGACCTGGCAAGATGCAGCGCTGACCCGACATCAATATTGGCAGCTGAGCTTTGCCCACCCCCAGGCAAAATCTGAAGCCCAGTACTGTGAAGAAATCCCCCAATTAATTAAAGATGCGGTGCACATTCGGATGGCGGGCGATCGCCCCCTAGGGATTTTCCTGAGTGGTGGCATTGACTCCAGTACCATGCTGAGCTTTGCCACAGCCCATTCGGATACACCCCTCAAGACCTTCTCGTTTCGGTGCGACGGACGCTCCTACGATGAATCGAGCTATGCCCGCTATGTCGCCCAGCATTTTGGCACGATCCATACTGAAATTCTCTACCAGCCCAGTGACCTAACCTGCCTGCCCGCAGTCGTCGGAGAAATGGATGAACCCTTCTGTGACCTCGGCATTGAAATTAGCACCTTCCTCATGGGACGAGCGGCTCAAGATCAAGTGGCATACGTGTTCAGCGGTGAAGGGGGGGATGAATTATTTGGCGGACATCCAGTCTATTCGGCGGATAAAGTGGCCGCAGTCGTCGATCGCATCCCCCGCCCAATCCTTAGACCTCTTGTACAGGTGCTGCAACGCCTTCCAGACAGCACCGAAAAAAAGAACCTCCAGGTTAAGCTCAAGCGTTTCTCCTATAGCCTCACGTTTCCACCCGAACTGCTCAGCCATCGTTGGCGAACCTACTACAGTCCCCAGGAATTGCTGGCACTCTGTTCCACTACATTCCTCAACAGCACTCCCTTAGACCGCCTCTTTGAAAATATGATCCGCCACAGCCGCGAAGCTGACGGCCCCGATGCATTGAGTCGTAGTTTATATAGCGATTACTGGACTTTGGTTAGCTTTTATCTCAGGCGATTGTCACTGCTGAAGGCATTTGGCATTGAAAGTCGTGTCCCCCTTCTGGACTATCGCTTAATTGAGTATGCAGCGACCGTGCCGTCGAACCTCAAAATCAGCGGGTTCTCCGATACCAAATACATCTACAAAAAAGCTTTAGTGGGCACTATTCCTGACAAAATTCTGTTTGATCGGCCCAAGCTCGGCCACAGTGTTCCCCTCAAAAACTGGCTGCGAAATAGTCCACAACTCCGAGAATGGGTGGTCGATCTCCTCTCTAGCTCAGCCTTCTGCGGGCGTGATTTGTTCCAAGCGAGCTTTGTCCAAAAGCTCATCCAAGAACATTTAGGTCTGATCCACAACCATTCGCACCGTCTATGGGCATTAGTTGTTCTAGAATCATGGCTACAGCAAAATCTGGACGAATAGACCGAGACCGCTTTGTGCTGCCAAAACTTCCGACAGCCATGTGAGCATCAACTGCGTCTGCCCGCTTAGCCTATGCAATCAATCAACATTTTATTTACCAGCGCTGGCCGCAGAGTGAGTCTCATTCAACTGTTTCGCAAAGCGCTACTCAACCTTGGTTATCAGCAAAGCGTCATTGTCACGTCAGACTATCGGCCTCAGACTTCGGCCTCGTTTGTCGCCGACTTTCATGAAGTTCTTCCCCTAGTCAGTGACAGTGAATATATTGATCAGCTCCTCAACATCTGTGTAAAGCATCAGATAAAACTTTTGATTCCTCTCATTGATACCGAGCTGCTGCAACTTGCCTTAAATGCATCTAAGTTTCAAGAGATTGGCGTCCAGCTTCTACTGTCTTCTGTCGCCACCAATAAAATTTGTATAGACAAGCGAGAAACCTATCGATTCTTCAAAGAAATTGGCGTCCAGACTGCCGAAATTTTTGACCCAGACTCAATCTTGAAAAATAAGAGCGCAGCATATCCTGTGATTGTTAAGCCTGCAACAGGGAGTGCCAGTGAGAGCGTCACCCTGGTCAAAAATACTCACGAGCTTAGGTTTTTTACAACCTATATTCCCAACGCGATCGTACAGGAATACCTGATCGGTCAAGAATATACCATTGATGTTCTGACTGATTTTCAAGGCTCGGTGCGCTGTATTGTCCCGCGAGTTCGTCTGCAAACGCGGGCCGGAGAAACCAGTCAAGGCATGACCGTCAAGAATCGGGAGTTGATGCAACTGGCTCAAAAAATTGTAGAAGCTCTACCCGGAGTTGCAGGCTGCCTTTGTCTACAGTGCTTTATCTTGCCAGACCAATCGGTTAAATTTATAGAAATCAATCCCCGATTTGGCGGTGGCTTTCCGCTATCGTGTTATGCAGGTGCCAACTTCCCCCAATGGATCATTGACCTGACCATGGGCAGAAATATTCAAGTAGGGATAGATCATTGGGAAGAGGGTGTTAGTATGTTTCGCTATGATGAGGCTTTTTATACTGGCTTCAGAAAGCAGTGACTCTGAATCTAAGGTAGGCTCAGGGATTGAAAATCGTAAAATACCATGGTGTAAGTTATCTTGATTTCTTTAAGATTGGCAAGATTGGCTTGAAATAATAAAAAGCTTAGAGTCGCTGGCCTTGAAGACGGCTTCATCCCGTCAGATTATTGAGTGAATGTAGCTGTGGTAAATCCCAGGCTTAATCTGCATGGTGCCTCCATTTTCTAAAATTCTTCCTCCCGCGATGGAGTCTACTGAACGCTCTAAGCCCGTTCTTAAAATTGGCTCTGAGGACTATACAGCGGCTGAACTTTGGCAGCAGCTTCAGGATCATCAGCTGCTGCCCCAACTTTGTCGAGCCGTTTTTCTGGATCAAATGACCTCTGGTCTCACGCTCACTGCGGCAGATATTGAGCTGGGTCGTCAGGCTGTCTACCAAAAATACCAGTTTGATACAGAGCGCGATCGCCAAGCGTGGCAGCAGCGACAGGGGATGGATGCTCCGCAATTTGAGCGCTGGCTACAGCGGCAGATCCAGCTAGAAGTGTTCAAGCGGCAGCAGTGGGGGGCTGAAATTAGCTCTCACTTTTTGAAACGCAAGGAAAGTTTAGATCGAGCCATCTATTCCCGGATATCTCACGAGTGCAGAGGAATCGGGGTCAAAAACCAGCGAGAATGTA